>NZ_JAOQHY010000020.1:0-3517 GCF_025548475.1 Gaetbulibacter sp. NE
TCCGAACAGAGAAGTTAAGCCCGTTAGCGCCGATGGTACTGCAACTGTGGGAGAGTAGGTCATCGCCTTTTTTAGAAAAGCATTCATAATTTTATGAATGCTTTTTTTTTGTTTTATAGAGTTTTCTTAATGAATTAATAGTGATTCTTTATCCAATTAACAACTAAAATAAATAAAGCTAGAATCCTTTTTATAATTAAAGCTTTATTTATAGAATTGTTTTTATTCAAGCAATTCATCAAACTTTAAATTATTTATAGATTCCCAAACGGATTCTCTATTCATATTATAAGCTTTAATGTTTACACCAAACCGATCATTATATAAAAAGGAAATGTCAGAATATTGTCTGTTCTTATCATAGGCTTCAATACCTTCCATACCTCTTTTATTAAATGATTTTTCAATTTTGTAATCATTTTCGTTATTTACAGTCATATTTTTATAGAACGAGTATTGACTTAAAAGCAAAACTCCTTTCTCACCTGAGCAATCATATAATGTGATTTTTATTTTTTCTTTATTATTTCCATCATAATTGGCAATTGCTCCATTAATACCATGTGTTGACATTGGGGCAATACTAGTTGTAGTTTTTTGTAAACTCATTAATTGATTAGGAAACCAATCTTGTAATGCCTCATTTGTAAGTGAAGTTGTTTCTAATAAATTTTCAGTTTTACTAATAGTTTTTATGGTGTTTTTTACAGTTTTAATTTTGGTAGAAGTGTTGTCTTGTTTTGAATTTTCACCGCAAGAACTTATAACAGCTATAGTAATATTAACTAGTATTAGTCTTTTTAAAAGTATTGTTTTCATATTAGAATTTTATAAACTTAGTTTTTTTTCATCCTTGCACCTGAAAATAAATCCATAGTTTTGTAATTGGCTTTTTTTATAGATGTCTTTTGTTGGTTTAATGCTTTAGCAATAATGTTTACGTTGTTTTTAGATTTCTTTTTATCAATGATATCCATTTCTAAAATTAAACCGTTAGAGAATTGATCTAACACCCTCGAGTCCATATCAGGAAAATCTGATGGTTTTTGTGAACCAAAATTCAAAAAGTTTGTAAGTTTTATTTTTGCATCTAATGTGTGGTACATTTTCATTATATACCTATCATCTTCAAATTGTAGCCCTTCGCAGGTATAACCAATAATGGTTTTAGCTGGTAACTTTTTTATGTTATAATTATCTAAATTCTCTTTAGAGGATTTAACTTCTGGTATAGGATACATTTGTAAAAAACTAGTGCCTTGAGCATCCATAAACATAACCATTGTGCTTAAGTCCATGTCAAACAGCATAGTTGTAGTTCCTGTATTTTTGTTGTTCCCCATAGTCATTTTTGTAGCTTGATACGATGCGCTTTCATTAATTAAAAACACCATCATTATGGTCTCTTTCTTTCTTGTGTTTAAGGTCATTTCTGTTTCAAGTTGCCAATTAAAGTCATAGCTTTCAGGTAAATCATTAACTGTTACTTTATGATTTTTTATTGATCTTCTTGCCGATTTTACACTTCCTTTATTATTACTGCTATCATAATCATTGTCATCTATGTTGGTGTTTCCGGTATTTCCTCCTTTAACAATGTTTTCCATAACACCTCCCATAAGTCCCTCTCCAACGGTTTTGACTTCTCTAGCTTTAGGCAGTTTGACTTCAACAGGTTTGTAATCATATACCATTAAACTTTCACCGGCTTGTCCTTGTGAACCAAAGCCATCAATAAGTTCAGCTTCTTCTGATGTTTTAGTGTAGATTTCAACTAATCTCTCTTGGTCATCAAAAAGAACGTAACTACCTTCATAACCAGGTTCGTTTAAATACTCAAACTTAGTATACGTTTTACCTCTTAACGTTTGGGTAGTTTCATTAAAATCATCATACCTAAAATCATCTGGCTTATATATGAATGCAAACTCTACAATTCCATTGAAAGGGTTAGCAGTCACACCTAAATCTTGCTGTTTTTCAAATTGAGCCATAAAGGGCTCAGGTGGTAGTTTATAGGCTTCAATCATCATAGTAGGAGCCATCAAACCTTGACTTTGAAGTGCTACAATTCCTGTTTTTTGGTATTCGCCTTCGCTGTATACATACATATAACCTTCACTATCAATGAAACCAGGTTTAGGTTGTTTTGGATCTTCAATTCTAACAGCTACTTCATTGGCATCAAAAAACTGAGTTTGGTTTAAGTTTCCATTTTCGTGCATTTTTATGATAATATCTTCTTTGAAAAATGCTTTTTTAGCTTCAGTATTTTTAGTTAAAGCTGTGTTTGATGCTTCGAGTTCGCTAGTATCTTCATCTTCTTTTTTATCAGATTTTTCTTTTTTTGAAGTTGCATCGTCAATAGTTTTTTCAGTTTTTTTAGATACTACTTCATCTGTTTTATTAAGGATGGTACGTTCTGCTGCTTGTTCAGCTCTCTTTTTTAGTTTTTTTAAAAACTGTGCTTCGGCATTTATTCCACAAAGTAAAAATGCGCATGTTATAAAAATGAGTTTTGTTTTCATGATGTTTTTTTATTGATTCTTACAGATTTAACAACTTGATTGTTTAACATTATATTTATGATATAGTTGCCATGTTTTAAATGGTCTATGCTTATATAAATATTCTGGTCGTTATTAGCTTCGTCTAATAGTTTTTTTTTTAGCATTACTACAGTGCTTAGTTAGACGCTATTAATTGAGAGGTCAACAAAATGCATCAAAGGGATGCGTTGTTTGTTTTGTAAAGTTATGATGAGAATAAAAAGTTTGATGTCAATTATGTAACAAACTATATCAACTATGTAACATATGTCGTAAAGTTGTTGGTATTTATTGATTTGAAGTGAATTCTGAAGGTGTAGACTTATAAACGTCTTTAAAGCATTTTATAAAATAGGAAGGTGTGTTGAAACCGACTTGATATGCGATTTCAGAAATGTTTAAGTCAGAGTCTTTTAAAAGGTTAACCGCTAGCTTTAAGCGTTCGTTACGGATAAACTCGGTTGTTGAAAATCCTGTTATAGCTTTTAGTTTTCTGTGTAGTTGCATTCTACTCATAGCCATTTTTTTAGACAAAACATTAGAGTTAAATGACGAGTCGGTGATATAATCGTTGAGTATAGTTTTTAGTTTAGTTAAAAATTGCTGATCAACAGGAGTTGTACTTATACTGCTGAGTTCAAAATGAGTGCTATATCTTGATTGTAGTTTTTGTCTTAGCTCTATAAGTTTTTCAACACGTATTTTAAGTTTGTTACTGTTAAAAGGCTTTACAATATAATCGTCTGCTCCAGTTTCTAATCCTTTTATTTCATTTTCGTCACCACTTTTTGCTGTGAGTAGAATTATAGGAATATGGCTTGTTTTTTCGTCTTTTTTTAAAGTATTACAAAGTTCAATACCATCAATTTTAGGCATCATTATATCGCTAATGTTCAAGCACATTCGGCTAAAGCCGACCAATGTTGCTACATTGCTTCGCAATTCTCGCCCCATTGGAAATGTGCTTG
>NZ_JAOQHY010000021.1:0-3283 GCF_025548475.1 Gaetbulibacter sp. NE
GCATCTGAGTAAGTCGCTTCTAAACCAGAGTCACAGTTATCCGCTTCATCCGTTACATCACCAGTAAGAGTTAAGTCATTAGCATCTTGATCACACTCGATAGTTACATCAGCAGGTACAGTAAATGTAGGTGCAGTAGTATCTACGATAGTAAATATAGCAGTAGTAGTACTTGAGTTACCACAACCATCAGTAGCTGTAAATGTTACAGTAGCTGAACCAGTTGCACCACAAGCATCTGCAAGTTTAGTAAAGTCATTTGTCCATGTAATTGCTGAACAATCATCAGAGGCAATAGCGCCACCATTATTAGTTAACCAATTATTAAGGTCATCAATATTACCAGCTCCATCACATTCTACAGTTAAGTTAGCACTAGTAGTATCTATAGAAGGAGCAGTAGTGTCTTGAATAGCATAAGAAGCTGTTGTAGTTGATGAATTTCCACAAGCATCAGTAGCTGTAAATGTTACTGTTACTGGAGCAGAACAATCTGATTGAGCTCCATTGTAATCATTTGTCCAGGTTATAGCACCACAATTATCTGATGCTACAGCACCACCATTATTATTTAACCAGTTTTCTATTTCTCCGTTATTACCTGAACCATCACATTCAACAATAATATCTGTTGCGTTAGTGTCAATGACAGGCGCAGTAGTATCTACCACATTGATAGTTTGAACAAGTGTAGCAGTATTACCACAATCATCAGTTACTGACCAAGTACGTGTGATCACAGATTCGTTAGCACAGTTACCATCAGCAACCGCATCTGAGTAAGTCGCTTCTAAACCAGCGTCACAGTTATCCGCTTCATCCGTTACATCACCAGTAAGAGTTAAGTCGTTAGCATCTTGATCACACTCGATAGTTACATCAGCAGGTACAGTAAATGTAGGTGCAGTAGTATCTACCACATTGATAGTTTGAACAAGCGTAGCAGTATTACCACAATCATCAGTTACTGACCAAGTACGTGTGATTACAGATTCATTTGCACAGTTACCATCAGCAACCGCATCTGAGTAAGTCGCTTCTAAACCAGCGTCACAGTTATCCGCTTCATCCGTTACATCACCAGTAAGAGTTAAGTCGTTAGCATCTTGATCACACTCGATAGTTACATCAGCAGGTACAGTAAATGTAGGTGCAGTAGTATCTACCACATTGATAGTTTGAACAAGCGTAGCAGTATTACCACAATCATCAGTTACTGACCAAGTACGTGTGATTACAGATTCATTTGCACAGTTACCATCAGCAACCGCATCTGAGTAAGTCGCTTCCAGACTAGAGTCACAGTTATCCGCTTCATCCGTTACATCACCAGTAAGAGTTAAGTCGTTAGCATCTTGATCACACTCGATAGTTACATCAGCAGGTACAGTAAATGTAGGTGCAGTAGTATCTACCACATTGATAGTTTGAACAAGCGTAGCAGTATTACCACAATCATCAGTTACTGACCAAGTACGTGTGATTACAGATTCGTTAGCACAGTTCCCATCAGCAACCGCATCTGAGTAAGTCGCTTCCAGACTAGAGTCACAGTTATCCGCTTCATCCGTTACATCACCAGTAAGAGTTAAGTCGTTAGCATCTTGATCACACTCGATAGTTACATCAGCAGGTACAGTAAATGTAGGCGCAGTAGTATCTACCACATTAATAGTTTGAACAAGTGTAGCAGTATTACCACAATCATCAGTTACTGACCAAGTACGTGTAATCACAGATTCGTTAGCACAGTTACCATCAGCAATCGCATCTGAGTAAGTCGCTTCTAAACCAGAGTCACAGTTATCCGCTTCATCCGTTACATCACCAGTAAGAGTTAAGTCGTTAGCATCTTGATCACACTCGATAGTTACATCAGTAGGTACAGTAAATGTAGGAGCAGTAGTATCTACGATAGTAAATATAGCAGTAGTAGTACTTGAGTTACCACAACCATCAGTAGCTGTAAATGTTACAGTAGCTGAACCAGTTGCACCACAAGCATCTGCAAGTTTATCAAAATCATTTGTCCAAGTAACATCTGAACATACATCAGAGGCAATAGCGCCACCATTATTAGTTAACCAATCATTAAGGTCATCAACATTACCAGAACCATCACATTCTACAGTTAAGTCAGAGGCTTCAGTATCAATAGTTGGGTTTAATAAATCTAATATCGTAAAGAGAGCAGTAGTACTTGATGAGTTTCCACATTCATCAGTAGCTGTAAAAGTTACTAAAGCACGACCAGTTGCACCACATTGATCTAAAAGACCTGAGTAATTATTAGTCCAAGTAATTGTTGAGCATTGATCAATAGCTACAGCACCTGCCTGAGTATCTAACCAAGCTTGTAATTCATCAGTATTTCCTGAACCATCGCATTGAACTGTTTGGTCAGCAGCTACCGTTGAGATTACTGGATTTAAAGTATCTTCAATTGTAAATATAGCGGTAGTAGTTGAAAAGTTTCCACAGTCATCAGTAGCAGTAAATGTTACTGTAGCAGAACCAGTTGCACCACAAAGGTCACTTAATTCAGTAAAATCATTTGTCCATGTTACGTTTCCACATAAGTCAGAGGCAATAGCACCACCATTACTATTTAACCAATTATTAAGGTCATCAATATTACCAGCACCATCACATTCTACAGTTAAGTCACTAGCTTCTGTATCTATTGTAGGCGCAGTTATGTCTTCGATAGTAAATATAGCAGTAGTAGTACTTGAGTTACCACAACCATCAGTAGCAGTAAATGTTACAGTAGCTGAACCAGTAGCACCACAAAGGTCACTTAATTCAGTAAAATCATTGGTCCATGTAATTGTAGAACAATCATCAGATGCAATAGCTCCACCATTATTAGTTAACCAATCATTAAGGTCATCAGTATTACCAGTACCATCACATTGTACAGTTAAATTGGAAGCTTCAGTATCAATAGAAGGGTTAGCTGTGTCCTGAATAGTATAAGAAGCTGTTGTAGTTGATAAATTTCCACAAGCATCAGTAGCTGTAAACGTTACCAATACAGGAGTAGAACAATCTGATTGAGCTCCGTTGTAATTATTTGTCCAGGTAACATCACCACAATTGTCTGACGCTACAGCACCACCATTATTATTTAACCAGTTTTCTATTTCTCCATTATTACCTGAACCATCACATTCTACAGCGATATTTGTTGCATCAATATTAATCACAGGATCAGTAGTATCAATTACGTTTATGATTTGATCTTGCGATACATCGTTACCACAATCGTCAGTAGCAGTCC
>NZ_JAOQHY010000022.1:0-1698 GCF_025548475.1 Gaetbulibacter sp. NE
ACCTGTATTTTTAAAAATTTGTGAATAAATTCACTATTTTTAAAATCCAAAACCACACTACGCATAGCGCAGCGTTAGCATACATATGAAAAGACACCTAATTATAATTCTAATTGTATTCACTTTTATTAAATCTTTTGGTCAAAACAATATAAATTTGACTGTTCAAGATCTTACAGTAAAAGAAAAAGATTCTATAACTAAAATGATTGATTTGTTGTCTGGAAATTGGACTTGCTCTAATAAAGCAATACTTGATTTAGAGAAGAAAAAAGTTCATCATCAGCCAATGAGAATTGTTAGTATAATGCTACCTGAAGAAATTAAAAAGAAATATAAGAAAGTTTTTGACAACAGACTAGATATAAGTTTTATACCTATTGTTGAACAAATTGGTATTCCACTTCAAGTTGGGTCCAAAATGACTCCTAAAATGAAGGAAACATACGAATTACTACTTGAGGATTATTATATAACCTGCTACGGACTAGCATTTCTTGGAAAGAAAAATGAAAATTTCGGATTTTATTGTGAAGACGATATGACAAAATTTATTCCTATAAAATTTTTAGATGCTAAATCATTAGAGCTTACCGACGGTAGAAAATTTGTCAAGTCTAAATAAATACGTATGCTAACATTGTATAAAAATAATGCGTAAGTTTATTTCTAAATCAAAAATTTGTGCTTGTTTGCTTGCATCTGATTTTCCTTCGGAAAACCCTCGCATTCAAACTACGCAATATTATTATACGTAACCGTTGGCAATAATTATGAAGAAACTGACTTACTTACTTTTTATCTTTTTGCTTCTATCAAATTTATTGAAAGCCCAAGACTTTTATCTGAATGTAAAAGGAGCTGATAGTATTACCGAAAAAGAGTTGATAGTTAAATACAAAGATGGTTATAAACAAACCAAGAAAGTTAAGAATTCTAAAAAGAGAAAAATAAAACTCAATCATCTTAAAAAATCTGAATTGAGCTTTATCAAACTGAAACTGAATTCGGACACCTTATTTCTGAAAAATGAAAACACTTTGTTAGATATTGGAGTAAATATCAGTTCAGGATTTAAAGAACTTTTCAATGATACACTAAATGTTTTTCTGGACACTTATCCTTATAAACACGCAGGAAGTCAATTTATAGTAAATCGTTTTTCAATAGATAAGCTACCTGAAGTAGAAAAGATTTTGATAGTACAAATAAACAAGAATGCCTATAACGTGAAATGGCCAACTTTTAAATTAGAGGAACATTCGGAATTTTTCTCTAACTTAATTAAAGATGATTTCTGCAATTGTATGTCAGACAAAGAATTTGATAAAACCAATTATAAACAAGTTTTTGATTCTTGTATAACCGAACCAATGACCAAAATTATTCCACATTTGGAAACTACTTTAAAAAGGTACAGTTATGATAATAAAGATGGTAAAGGATATGAAGAAAGAGTTACGGAATTTATAAACGGAATTTTATTAAAAGTCAATTTACATTATAATGAAAACTGTTACAAAGAATAACTATTGCCAACAATGTATAACCGCAATTACGGTGGATTCGACTACGTCCGAATCCACTCGGAATTGCTATCGTCAGTTCTTAACCGAAAATCATTAACTTTAATCCCGTAACTGACGGTTATACGTATTCCAAGGTAAAAAACAAGTTTTTTTTAGAAATTTACTGCTG
>NZ_JAOQHY010000023.1:0-1676 GCF_025548475.1 Gaetbulibacter sp. NE
GTTAAATCAAACTGCGCAATCTCATCGGTATTGGTATCACAGATAACATAATCGTCTATGTTTGTTGGAACTACTGGTGATGGTAATACATTTAATACCAATGGTACTATAGTAAAGCATCCTGTTATTGTGTTCTCTGCTCTTGCATAAACGGTTTGTGTATCTGGTACGATATTACTGTAAGGACTCACTAATGGGTTTTGTGCGTTTTCAGCATCTGCCATAGTCTCATGGTAGCTCACAGCAATATCCAATTCGCCATTGATGATCTCTACTGTTCTACTGTCTAAATCAAAACTTGCAAAGCCATCATTGTCTACATCACATTCTTCTAAGTCTGTTGGTACTGCTGGTGACGGTATTGGGTTTACTCGTAAATCTAAAGTGATCGTACTCACACAGCCTGTAACATCATTGGTCGCTCTTACATAAATAGTCTGTGGGTTTACAGTATTAGTATATGGACTTGTGATTGGGTTGTTCCCTGAATCGGCATCGGCTTGGGTCTCATAATACGTCAGGCTGATTCCTGTTTGACCATTCAAGATCTCATCAGCTGCATCTTCTAATGTAAAGGCTTCTTGCTCATCGCCTGGGTTGTTATAATCACATAACTCCAATGGTGATGGTTGTACCAATACTGGTAATGCATTAACGATAAGCTCTAATGTTGTAAGCTTATAACATCCGTTGTTATTGTCTTCTACTCGTACCCATAGGGTCTGGTTGAAGGCTGTTGTGTTTGTATAGGCTGCTGGGTTCAGTATTGGGTTTGTTCCTGCTTCAGCATTAGCTTCTGTTTCATGATAAGTGACTGTATACTGTGTTGGGTCTGCTAGGTTTTGAAGTACTTCTGCATCCTTGGTAGTAAGGTCAAACTGTGCAAATCCATCGGCTGAGGCATCATCACATACTTGTAATGGTGTTGGTCCTGCTCCCAGTTGTGGGGTTGGATTTACTATCAATACTAAATCTACTATCGTAGCACAATCGGTAGCTATGGTAGCGCTTTCTACCCTTGCGTAAACGGTTTGCGTGTTTACCACAATGTTATTGTATGGACTTGCTAATGGGTTTACATTATTATTGGCATCTGCCATAGTCTCATGATAAGTTACTGTAAGTCCTGGAACGCCTCCTGTTATTTCATTATCTGCATCGGTAAGGGTAAACACTCCAAAACCATCACTATCAGGATCACAGTACTCCAATGGTGTTGGCACATTAGCTACTGGTGCTTGTTCCACTACCAACGTTAAGGTTGTAGTAGCATAACATCCTGTGTTGATATCCTGAACACGTACATACACTACTTCTCCATCAAACCCTGTGTATGGTATTGGTAATGGGTTAGTAGCATTGTCTGCATCTAACTGTGTTGGGTAATACGTTACCGAGTAGTTCGGGTTGTTACCACTGATCTCTATATTCTTTAGAGTAAGATCAATGTCTGTTATGCCGTCTGGTACATTATCATCACAAACTTCCAATGGTGTAGGAACTACTAATGCTGGAAGTGGGTTGACCACCAACTCAAAACTACTTACTGAAGCACAGTTTGTAATTGTATTGGTAAGTGCCACATATAGGGTTTGTGGATTGGTTTGATTAATATATGGTACGGTTATCGCATTGATTCCTGCTTCGGCATCTGCCTGTGTTTCGTAATAGCTTAC
>NZ_JAOQHY010000024.1:0-1643 GCF_025548475.1 Gaetbulibacter sp. NE
TCGTCGTACTCTACTACAAACCAGTAATCACTTGATGGCATTGGGTTTCCATTGTAGGTTCCATCCCATCCTTGTCCCGAAGGAGATATCTGCTTCAACAGTTTTCCAAACCTGTCAAAGATATAAATTTTTACGTCAGCTCTACCTGCAAATCCTATAATGTTCCATGTATCGTGATATCCATCTCCATTTGGTGTAAAGTACTTTGGATAATCCAACACTGTTATCTCCAACGCTGTCAATCCACATCCATTCTTGTCTCTTGCCACTACTACATGTTCTCCTGAGGTAACGTCTTCAAACAAACCACTGTCTTGCCATGGACCGTTATCTAAACTGTATTCATACTCTCCTGGTCCTGTTGCTTCTGCTTCTATAACGTGATTTTCTGAAAAAGCTTGTGTAGTCACTTCGGCTACCAAGGTTGGAGGTGCACTTTCTATAACTAAAGTCTCATCGGTATTCTCACAGTTGGTCTCTGTTGATGTTACTTCATCTACAACGGTTACACTATAAGTTCCGCCTTCTGTTGGCATATAACTACCTTCTGTAGCGCCTGCGATTTCTGTTCCGTTAAGATACCATGTAAAACTGTAATCTGGTGTGGTCAGTCCTGTATCTAATACTAAAGGATCTAATACTTCTGTCCCATTAGTATCCACACATAGTATATAACTGTCTTCTAAATCAAATACTGGTAACGGATTCACCTGAAGGGTCAGATCTGTCACATCATAACAGATAGAGTCTGGTGTGGTATCATTATCTACTCTTACATAAATAACCTGTGGGTTAGTGATGTTCTCATAAAGTGTAGGTAATGGGTTTACTCCTGCGTCTGCATCATCAAAACTCGCATAGTACGTTACTGTATAATTTAATGGGTCTTGACCATCTAGTACGTCTTCATCTAATGTCGATAGATCAAACTGTACACTGTCGTTAGTTGGGTCTCCATCTATCTCCATATTGTCATCACATAACTCATATAGAATTGGCTCCATATCACTATTGGCTTCTGCTGCTTCCTGAACTTCTATGTTAAAGCTTTGTGTGCTTATCGAACATCCTGTTACTGTATTGGTAATAGCTACATAGATTGGTTGTGGATTGATCACATTGGTATATGGACTTACCAATCCGTTCATTAAATCATCAGCATCTGCTTGTGTAGCATGATAGCTTACTGTAAACAGGGTTGGATCTTGACCGTTAAGTACTTCTGCATCTTTACTGGTTAAATCAAACTGTGCAAAGCCATCGGTATTGTCTTCACATATGATAAAGTCCGTTACTGCTACTACATCTGGTAATGGGTTTACGGTTATCGTAAAGGTTACTATGGTATAACATCCTGTTACGTCATTAGTCACACGCACATAGATGGTTTGTGCTGTGTAATCGGTTGGGATGTTAGTGTACATTGTTGGGTCTGCTATAGCATTGGCTCCTGCTTCTGCATCCTCTTCTGTTTCATGGTAGCTTGCTGTTACTCCTGCTTCTCCATTGATGATGTATACTTCGTTTTCGGTAAGATCAAATACCTCTTGTCCATCTCCTGTATTGATGTCATCACATAACTCTAGGTTATCTGGATCTGTACTTGGAGTTGGGTTTGGTAATACTCTAATGGTTAACGTTGT
>NZ_JAOQHY010000025.1:0-1525 GCF_025548475.1 Gaetbulibacter sp. NE
TCGCGTCGCAAAGCTCCTGTTCTCGAAGCTTTTGTGCGCTATGCTTACGACAGTGTTTTCCTGCGTTGCAGGAATGGTGTTTGGTGTTTGGTTGTTAGTGTGTAGTGTTTAGTGTTTGGTTGATGGTGTTGTGTGAGGTGTAATGTAATTGGAAAATTTTTAATATACTTGTAATAGTGTTTGTGTAACATGTTAGGGATTAATTATTTAAGGTTGACGCTCGTTCCCTATATTTAAAATTAATGGCATAAATTTTAATTCATTATTTATGCACAGAATTTGTATTTATACTACTGATGTTATGTTTATAACAGGACGTAGTGAGCGGTATGCTAGAGATGTTTTAAAGGACATTAGATTGTTACATCAAAAGTCTAAACATCAATTGATTACTATTTCGGAATTTTGCGAGTATATGGGGTTGCCCTATGAGGAGGTTTTTAATATGATTAATAAGATAAGTCCTTGATAGTGTTAAATGAATTGTTATCTTAGCCTTGAAAAAATAACATGACCATTGAGCGCATCTTCTGACGAAAACTGGCTGTATACCATATCTTCAAAACGTAGGCTGTTAGACTTTAATTTAAAGGAGGTTTGGAGGTATCGTGATTTGTTGTTTTTGTTTGTAAAGCGTGATATTGTTACCGTCTATAAACAGACTATTTTAGGGCCGCTTTGGTATTTGATTCAGCCTTTATTTACGGCTATTACGTTTACGTTAATTTTTAATAAAGTAGCCAATATAGATACTGGTTCGGTACCTCCTTTTTTGTTTAATTTGGCTGGGATTACTGTTTGGAATTATTTTAAAACTTGCTTAACAGCTACGAGTGATACTTTTAAGAGTAACTCTGGGATTTTTAGTAAGGTGTATTTTCCGCGTATTATTTCACCGTTATCGGTCATTATTTCCAATTTGTTTAAGTTTAGTATTCAGCTCGTTATTTTTATTGGGTTTTATATTTATTATACTTTGTCAGGGGCTTCTATAACTATTACCAGTTCGGTGTTGTTTTTTCCTTTTTTGATTTTTGTGATGGGGTTACTGGGACTTGGTTTTGGTATGATTATATCATCATTGGTTACGAAGTATAGGGATTTAAAGTATTTGTTGAATTTTGGGACTCAATTGTTGATGTATACCTCGGCTGTTATGTATCCTTTGGCTTTGATGCAAGAGAAGCTTCCAAAGTTTGCTTGGTTGGTAGAGTATAACCCTGTGGCTTATGTTATAGAGGCTACACGCTATATGTTATTGGGGACAGGAATAATTAGTGTGAACGGATTGTTGTATACTATTGTTTGTACTTTGGTTTTATTGTTTTTTGGATTGCTGATTTTTAATAGGACTGAGAAGACGTTTTTGGATACGGTTTGATGTTGGGGGGTTGGTGTTTAGTTTTTGGTTTTTGGTGTTTAGTGTTTGGTTTTGTAGTGATGTGTGCTTGTTCATTTTTGAGGGACCACCTTTCGACAAGCTCAAGGCAGGTGAACCAAAAAGTCCTTTACTGTCGGTAGGCAT
>NZ_JAOQHY010000026.1:0-1217 GCF_025548475.1 Gaetbulibacter sp. NE
CGTATTCCAAGGTAAAAAACAAGTTTTTTTTAGAAATTTACTGCTGCTATATTTACAAAGGGAGTACCTCTTTTAATTACTGCAAAACTGCGTGCTAAAATTTTATTTCTAACGTTGTTTAATGCAATCATTTTATGTTTGCCTTCCTCTAACTTTCTGTGATAATAATTCTTTAACTCCTGATCAGACTGTATCGCTGAAACAGCAGCCATACTTAATAATGTCTTCATTTTTCTATCGCCTATATAGTGGCTTTGTTTTCGTCGCCTAATAGAGCTTCCTGAGCTATATTCAAATGGGGCGATTCCACAATAACTTGAAAATGAACGCCAGTTATTAAATTTCATAAAATTGGATGTATGATAAAGTAATTGACAACTTAATATCAGACCTACTCCTTTTACTGTCCTTAACAACTCATAGTTGTGCTGTAACTTATCATCTGTCTTTAATAATTCTTTCATACGTTTCTCTATAGATAATACTTGCTTATCAATGTACTTTATTGAGCGTTCTAATATCTTACAACAAGGGTCTGTTGACGGACTTGAAAGCAAATGCTTTTGCTCTTTTAAAGTAGATTTTAAACCACTACGATCTCTCACCATTTGATCTCGTAAAGCTAAAAGCCTACCAATCTCTTGAAACTCTTTTGGCTTTACATTACTGGGTTCTAATTCTTCTCGGTACATCCATCCAAATCGGGCAATCATGTAGGAATCTAGTTTATCTGTCTTCTCTCTAGCAAGACCTGTACTACGTTTAATTCGCATAGGGCTTTCTTCTACATAAATAAGTGATAGCGAAGACAAAAAAACCGATAGCTTTAAGGAATAATTCCCTGTATTTTCAAAACAGAAAAAATACTCTGATGTTTCTAAATGACGTTTACTCCATCGGATAAGCTCTTTATATCCCTCTTCATCATTTGAAAATACTGCATGTTGCCTACTGTGGTATAAGGTGGCATCAATGGTCTTTTTTGATACATCAATCCCAATCACATCTCTTACTTTTTTCATATATTTAAAAAATTAATGATTAATGACGTTTTGCAACTATTTCCTTTAATGAGCCATAGTGGCTAGGTATTCCAAGTAGTTCAACTAAACGTCGTGCAAGAAGTAGAGAGGACTATTACGTGTAATAGGTATTACCTAAAGACCGTTCGAGTTCTCCTCTCTACTCTTGTTAAATTTAATAATATCAAAGTAAAG
>NZ_JAOQHY010000027.1:0-1196 GCF_025548475.1 Gaetbulibacter sp. NE
TATGTCCAAGTTGCTATTAACTCTCCACCACATTCTGTGTAGCTTCCTGTAATTACTCCTTTTACTTTTCCTGAAATATAGCAAGCGTCTGTTTCTGCTCCATTATTATAGGTTAAGAATCCAGCTGAATAAGTTGCTGCTTCATCACAAGTGATTTCTTCGTCCTCTACTGGTGCAAATTCTGCAACTGGTGCTGGAGAAATAGTAACAATTTTTGTAGCTGTAATTTCTCTCTGACAATCGTCAATAAACGTCCAAGTTACCACAAACTCTCCACCACATTCTGTATAGCTTCCTGTAATTTCTCCTTCTACTTCACCTGCTATTAAACAAGCGTCAGTCTCAGCATTATTTGTGTACTCTAAGTTAGCCGATTGATAAACAGCAGCCTGATCACAAGTAATAGTAATGTTTTGAGGAACATTTACAAATTCAGCTTTAGGTGCAGGTAATACAGTTACTATTTTTGTAGCCGTAATCTCTCTTTGACAATCATCCATAAATGTCCAAGTTACTTGCAACTCTCCACCACATTCAGTATAGCTTCCACTTAATTCTCCTTCTACTTGTCCTTCAATTAAACAAGACTCGGTCTCAGCATTATTACTATATGATAAGTAGCCTGCAACATAAGATGCAGCTTCATCACATGTAATCTCTTCATTTTCCACTGGAGCAAACTCTGCAGCTGGTGCTGGATTTACTTTAATTTGTTGAGTTTGAGTTATAGTTCTCTCACACTCATCAGTAAAAGTCCAATTAGCAAATAAAAGTCCTCCACATTCAGTGTAACTTCCAGTAATTTCTCCTTCAACTTCGCCTGCTATTAAACAAGCATCAGTTCCAGCTCCATTACTATATGCTAAGTAACCTGCCTCATAAGATGCAGCTTCATCACAATCAATTACAATAACCTCAACTGAATCAAATTCTGCAACAGGAGCTGGTAATACAGTTACTGTTTTTGTAGCTGTAATTTCACGCTCACAATCATCTTTGTAGAACCATGTTACTGTTAATGTTCCTCCACACTCAGAGTATTCACCAGAGATTTCCCCTTCAACTTCTCCTTCTATTAAACAAGCATCAGTCTCAGCATTATTACTATATGATAAGTAGCCTGCAACATAAGATGCTGCTTCATCACATGTAATCTCTTCATCTTCTACTGGTGCAAATTCTGCAGCTGGTGCTGG
>NZ_JAOQHY010000028.1:0-958 GCF_025548475.1 Gaetbulibacter sp. NE
TTCAATAAATTTGATAGAAGCAAAAAGATAAAAAGTAAGTAAGTCAGTTTCTTCATAATTATTGCCAACGGTTACGTGTATGGCTCGTTGCGGAAAATCAGCTATGATTTTCCGCCGTAACCGAAAGATAGCAAATTGCAATGAATTCCGATTAGGAATTCAGCCGCAATGAGCTATACACGTTGTTGCCATTAGTTTTTTATTCGATAATATATTTTCAGTCCTATAGTAAATTCCACTCCAATTTTGTTTCCCTCTTTACGATAATAAGGTGAAAAATGTTCCTCGTCAAATTGTCTTGGCGTTAGATTCACAAAATTGCTATAACTATTTATTCTGTAATTCATTCCTATTCCAGTATACCAATTAAAACCAACTCTGTTACTTAAATTCACAAACATTCCAAATTTAGGAATAAAACCAATCTTTTGTCTATTATAATCTGCTTTGTCGAAAGTCAGATATTCATTTTGGTCGGAAAAGAAAGATTGCGTTATAAATTCTTCGTTTTGATTGATATAAAATAATTCTAAAGAAAAATATTTAATTGTTTTTCTGTTCGGATTTATTATTCGGTAGTATTCAGGTCGGATTTCCCATAATGAGTATTTATCTCCTGTGTTTATTATTGAAGAATTTGCATTTCCGTATCCAATATCAATTCCGATTTTAGTTTTTTCATTTAAATTCTTAATATAGCCTATTCTAAATCTTGGCGTAAAATATTTTCCATTATAATGAACAAAAAATGGGGAAAATAAATCAGTTGTAATATAACTTTCATTTCTCGGTTCTATGTCTTTTTTTGTTTGCGCATAAATTCCGATTGGAAATAACAAAATTAGGTAGACAATGTTTTTCATAAATTAATGGCAACGGTTTTCTTTACTTTGATATTATTAAATTTAACAAGAGTAGAGAGGAGAACTCGAACGGTCTTTAGGTAATACCTATTACA
>NZ_JAOQHY010000029.1:0-812 GCF_025548475.1 Gaetbulibacter sp. NE
TCTAATGTCGTAGTATTATAGCATCCTGTTGTTGCATCTTCTAAACGCACATATACCGTTTGCGTGTTGATGACAATGTTAGTGTATGGTGAGAAAATCTCATTGGTAGCATTGTCTGCATCGGCTTGGGTTTCATAGTAAGTGACGTTAACACCTGTTTGTCCGTTAAGTATCTCTGCATTCTTATCTGTTAGTGTAAATGCTGCAAAACCATCGGCATCGTCATCACAAACTTCTAATGGTGTTGGCACTAATACTTCTGGTAATGGGTTAACGATAAGCTCAAAGCTTGTGTATCCATAACAGTCTGGTGTGGTAGCATCTTCTACTCTTACATGTATCGTCTGTGGGTTACCTGTATTGGTATAGGTTGCTGGGTTTGCTATAGCATTCATCGGTGCTTCTGCATCAGCTTGGGTCTCATAATAGGTTACTGTATAAACTAATGGGTCTTGACCACCTAATATAGTAGCGTCTTGTGTGGTTAAATCAAACTGAGCTACGCCATCATTGGAGGCGTCATCGCAAACTACCATATCTGATGGCTCTGTTGCTAGGGCTCTATAGTTAACTACTAAATTGAACACCGGAAGTGGTGAGGCTATGTAGCAACTAGAATCGCCTGCACTCTCTACACGAACATAGATAGGTTGTGGGTTAACAGTATTGGTGTAAGGACTCACTAGTGCATTAGCCCCTGAATCGGCATCAGCAAAACTAGTGTAATACGTCACTACAAAATCTGTAGAAGGTTGTGCGCCTAAAATACCTAAATCTTGAACCGTTAAATCAAAATCCTCAAATCCATCATT
>NZ_JAOQHY010000002.1:0-266526 GCF_025548475.1 Gaetbulibacter sp. NE
GGACAAGGATGGGATGGAACCTACAATGGAAACCCAATGCCATCAAGTGATTACTGGTTTGTAGTAGAGTACGACGAACCAATTGGTGGGCAGAGAAAAGAGTTTAAAGCTCACTTTACTTTGAAACGATAAACCAAAGAAGTTTATAAAAAGAAAAGGCTGAATTTTTATTCAGCCTTTTTCTTTTTTTTATGTGTTGTATTCTTTCTATAAATTGAAAGCTAAAGATAAAGTTACATTAGAGTTTTTAGAATCTAAAAGAGCTGCATTTGTAAGACCAACACTATAGAATTGATGGTTAATCTCTCTGTCAGATTGATCAAAAGCTAAATCTAATTTTATATCACCAAAATTATATCCTAAACCTAGAGAATATCCAGTAAGATCACCATAAAAAGAATCATCTTCGTAAGGGCTTTCTTCAAAACGATAGCCACCTCTAAAACTTATTTGCTTATATCTGTATTCTCCACCAAATCTATATGTAGATGCAGCTTTAAGTGTATTACTAATAATATCATTTTGAGCAGAAAAATAAGTGTCAGAAGTTGGCTTGAATTTAGTGTTTGAGTAATCTTTTCTAGAATAATCAAAA
Source organism: Gaetbulibacter sp. NE (assembly GCF_025548475.1). NCBI lineage: Bacteria > Pseudomonadati > Bacteroidota > Flavobacteriia > Flavobacteriales > Flavobacteriaceae > Gaetbulibacter > Gaetbulibacter sp. NE. The sequence goes on from NZ_JAOQHY010000002.1 coordinate 596, forward strand.
CTAATTAAACCTTGCTCTCCAAAAACATAAGCTAAACTTCCTGTTAGTTTACCTGGTGTTTGTAATCTGTATCTAGGAAAAACATTAATAATAGCTGGGTTAATTACTTGAGTGATGTTTGAACCTCCATCATTTCTAACTGTAGCAAGGTATTGAGTAGTTTCTTCTTCAATACTAAACCAAGTAGGAGAGTTATAGGTTAACCCTACTCTAAGTTCTTCTGTAAGCTTTGTAATTGCTCCTAGCTGAAAAGAAAAACCACTTCCTGTTGTGAATAGTGAATTTTCAAACCCAACTTCGTTAACCAAAGATCCTTCGTTTGAATTAAATTCATTCAAATAAGTATATCGCTCATAATTAATAAAGTGAGTATTTAGGTTAAGACCTATATATAATTTGTCTTTAAACTGTGAAGCAAAGTTAAATGTAAACTTGCCATTATATCCTGTAGCAAGATAGCTGTAATCGTGTTCAAAACTTCCAGGAGCAATATTTGAAAAATAAGAAGTGTTATCATCAGTATCACTGTTTGGTTCAAGAATATAGGATTCATAACCTAAAAAAGCTTGTTGGTTATTAAAACCGTAAGCAGAGCCAATATCAGCATAAGCGTCAGTATAGTTTTCGTCATCAAAGGCAGAAATTTCATCAAGCCTCAAACCTTGTGCATAAGACAAAAAGTAAGAATCTATTGAATTTGTACTTGTTCCAGTTGCAAACCAATCGTTATCATAATTAGCAACTTTATCATAAGCAATACTAAATACAAACTTTCTCCATGGTGAATTTTGATTAGTGTTATTAAAAACAAAAGCAGCTCCAGTTTGATGAAGATCAAATTTAGAGTCAGATGAAGATCGCATTTCTCCAAAATAATTAACATCATTATTGATGCTTAAAATGGAAACAGAAGCCGAAGCATGACTTCTAGTAAATACAGCTGCTCCTGCAGGATTTAAACTAACGGCAGACATATCTCCACCAAGAGCTCCAAAAGCTCCACTCATAGCTCTAAATCGAGCTGTTCCTTGAATTTCGTCTGAAGAATATCTCAACGCATCAGATATATCTTGAGCCATAACATTAGACATAGATAGTAGGCCTATGAATAGTAAACTTAACTTTTTCATATCAATTTTTTATTTAATATTTTAGGGAATATTATCGTCTTCTTCCAGATGAACCTCTGCTACCACTACTACGCGATGGAGAACCAGAAGAGCTTCTTACTGAAGAACTTCTAGATGGAGTATTTACTCTAGTTCTTGTCGATGAAGAGTTAACTCTTGTTCTTGTAGAATTTGATCTAGGTCTTACAGAGTTGTTAGATCTTGTATTAACTCTAGTTCTATTTGGTGTGATAGAACTATTTCTTCTCGTTGTAGAAGAATTTACTCTAGTTCTTGTAGTAGTACTTCTAGGTCTAGTTAATGTAGAACGATTAGTTCTCCCAATACGACTATTATTTATTACAGAATTAGAACGTCTAGAATTGTAAGCATTGTTAATTTGACCACGTCTTGAGTTTACACGATTGTATGCATACCCATTTCGGTATCCATTGTAGTAGTATGGTCGATTGTAATAACCTCCATAATAGAAGCCATTGTAATATGGGTTACCCCAAAACGAATTGTAGCCATAATATCCCCAACCAGAGTTCCAAGCCCAATTGTTCCAACCCCAAGAATTCCATCCCCAAGTGTTCCATCTATTCCATGAATAAAAAGGTCTATTCCAACCCCAATAATTGTAGTAACCCCAATTATTCCATCCATAATTAGAATACACATTTATGGTAATGTTATCGCTATCTTGTCCCCAACCAGCATATCCATTGTACTCATCGGTTGTATCTTCTTCTTCAGTGTAATTGCCTTCGTAAGATTCAATATCTGTGAATATTATATTTTCCTCAGGAATGCTTTCGTATTGTTGAGATTTTTCAGCAAAATAATTTTTGTAGTAGCTGCCGCTAGCGCTTGTAGTTTCTTGATAAGTGTCTTCTTCATAAACAACTCCATCAGAATTGTATATACCATCATTGTCATAACCAACATATTGGTATGAACCACAAGAAGCTAAAACAAAAGCAAAGCTTAGTGCAACAAAAAATGGCAATTTTGATATGATGTAATTTTTAAATTGCATAACTGTATAATTTTATTGTTGAACATTACAAAAATAGTTAGTTTTGTTGAACTATTTTTTTATTTAACATACGCACAATTTTTGTGCCAAAATACTTACAATGAGCAAAAATCTCACAAGTAGAGCAGAAGATTATTCAAAATGGTATAACGAATTGGTCGTAAAGGCTGATATGGCTGAGAATTCAGCAGTTAGAGGATGCATGGTTATAAAACCATATGGATATGCAATATGGGAAAAAATGCAAGCTGAATTAGATAGAATGTTTAAAGAAACAGGTCATCAAAACGCATATTTTCCACTATTTGTACCTAAAAGTTTATTTGAAGCTGAAGAAAAGAATGCCGAAGGGTTTGCAAAAGAATGTGCTGTTGTAACACATTATAGATTACAAAATGACCCTGATAATGAAGGAAAATTAAGGGTCGATCCAGAAGCGAGATTAGAAGAAGAATTAGTTGTGCGTCCAACTAGTGAAGCAATTATATGGAACACCTATAAAGGTTGGATTCAAAGCTATAGAGACTTACCTATACTTATTAACCAATGGGCAAATGTTGTACGTTGGGAAATGCGTACACGTTTGTTTTTGCGTACTGCAGAATTTTTGTGGCAAGAAGGACATACAGCTCACGCAACAGAAGCAGAAGCATTAGCTGAAGCCGAACAAATGAACAATGTGTATGCTGAATTTGCTGAAAACTTTATGGCTATTCCAGTTATTAAAGGATTAAAGACCGAAAGCGAACGTTTTGCTGGAGCAGTAGAAACTTATTGTATTGAAGCTTTAATGCAAGATGGTAAGGCTTTACAAGCAGGAACATCGCATTTTCTTGGGCAAAACTTTGCAAAAGCATTTGATGTAAAGTTTACAAATAATGAAGGAAAGCTAGATTATGTTTGGGCTACTTCATGGGGAGTGTCTACACGTTTAATGGGAGCTTTAATAATGACACATAGTGATGATAAAGGTTTGGTTTTACCTCCTAATTTAGCACCAACACAAGTGGTTATTGTTCCTATATACAAAAATGATGAGCAGTTAAAACAGATTTCTGATCTAGCAAATACTATAAAAAACGATTTAAAGGCTTTAGGAGTAAGCTGCAAGTTTGATGCAAGAGAAACACACAGACCAGGAGCAAAATTTGCTCAGCATGAATTGCAAGGTGTTCCTCTGCGAATTGCTATTGGACCTAAAGATTTAGAAAATGGAACTGTTGAATTAGCTAGAAGAGACACTTTAACAAAAGAAATTGTAAACCTTGATGGTTTACCTACTTTAATCTCAAAACTACTAGTTACCATACAAGAAGGATTATTTAATAAAGCCTTAAATTTTAGAAATAGTCATATCACAAAAGTTGAGACGTTTGATGAGTTTAAAGACGTTTTAGAGAATAAAACAGGTTTTATATCAGCGCATTGGGATGGAACTCCTGAAACAGAGCAAAAAATTAAGGAGTTAACAAAAGCAACAATTAGATGTATTCCTCAAGATGGAGAAGAGGAGGCTGGAGTATGCGTATTTACTGGTAATCCATCAAAAAGAAGAGTACTATTTGCAAAGGCATATTAATTTTTTTTGAAAAAAAATTGATTAGCTATTGCAACATTTAAAAATAGTTGTATTTTTGCATCCGCAATGAGGAAATTGCATGTTCATTTAAAGATTGTTGCATATTTAAATTTTATAATTAAATTTGTGCTTTCAAAATTTAATGGCCCGTTCGTCTATCGGCTAGGACGCCAGGTTTTCATCCTGGTAAGAGGGGTTCGATTCCCCTACGGGCTACAATTTTTTAATAAGGAAAAAGTAAAATGGCAAATCATAAGTCAGCATTAAAAAGAATAAGAAGTAACGAAGCAAAGCGTTTAACTAACAGGTATCAGCATAAAACTACACGTAATGCTATTAAGAAATTACGTGAAATGGAAACAGCTAAAGATGCTCAGGATTTTTATCCTACAGTAGTTTCTATGATTGATAAGTTAGCTAAGAAAAATGTTATTCATGCTAACAAAGCAGCTAACTTAAAATCAGGTTTAGCTAAGCATATAGCTTCTCTATAAGAGAATTACTTTTAAAAGATATTTTAAAAGCCTTTTCATTGAAAAGGCTTTTTTTATTGATTAAGTTTACAGTTACTATAAAGCAAATAAAAAACCCATGGAAACTCCATGGGTTTTTAATATTTTATTATTAGGATCTTTATTTATTAACCATTCATAGAGATTAAAAACTCTTCATTGTTTTTGGTTTGTTTAAAACGCTCGTTAATAAACTCCATTGCTTCAACAGGATTCATGTCTGCTAGGTATTTTCGCATTACCCACATTCTTTGTATGGTATTGTCATCAAGCAATAAATCGTCACGACGTGTACTTGAAGATGTAAGGTCAATTGCAGGGAAAATTCTACGGTTAGATATTTTTCTATCTAATTGTAGTTCCATGTTTCCTGTACCTTTAAACTCTTCAAAAATTACTTCATCCATTTTTGAACCAGTTTCGGTAAGTGCTGTAGCTATAATTGTTAATGAACCTCCATTTTCAATATTTCTAGCAGCTCCAAAGAATCTTTTGGGTCTATGTAATGCATTAGCATCAACACCACCACTTAATATTTTACCTGATGCAGGTTGAACAGTGTTGTATGCTCTTGCCAAACGAGTAATTGAATCTAAAAGGATTACAACATCGTGTCCACACTCGACTAATCGTTTAGCTTTTTCAAGGACTATGTTGGCGATTTTTACATGCTCGTGAGCTTCTTTATCAAAAGTTGAAGCAATAACTTCGCCACGAACATTACGTTGCATGTCTGTTACTTCTTCAGGACGCTCATCGATAAGTAAAATCATTTGATATACTTCAGGATGATTTGCAGCAATTGCATTTGCAACATCTTTAAGAAGCATAGTTTTACCTGTTTTAGGTTGTGAAACAATCATACCACGTTGTCCTTTTCCAATAGGAGAGAACAAATCCATAATTCTGGTTGAAATAGTACTTTGCTTTTCAGCGATATTAAATTTTTCCTGAGGGAATAAAGGTGTTAAGTGTTCAAAAGATACTCTGTCTCTAACAACTTCAGGTTTTTGACCATTAATTTTACTCACTTTAATAAGTGGGAAATATTTTTCACCTTCTTTAGGAGGTCTTACATGACCTAAAACTGTATCTCCAGTTTTTAATCCAAATAATCTAATTTGAGATTGCGATACATAAATATCATCAGGAGATGATAAATAGTTGTAGTCAGAAGAGCGTAAAAACCCATATCCATCTTGCATGATGTCAAGTACACCTTCACTTTGTATTATAGCATCAAACTCAAAATCTGGTTCTCTATAACGGTTACGGTTGTCTTTATTACCGTTATTTCCATTATTGTTATTGGAATTGTTATTTTGGTTATTGTCTTTAGAGCGCTGTTGCTTATTGTTGGTGTTGTCTTTTTGAGCTTGTTGTTTGTTGTTAGCGCTGTCTTTTTGAGTTTGCTGTTTTTGGTTCGAGTTGTCTTTTTGAGACTGTCTTTTATTGTCTTTCGCAGCTGGCTTTTGGTTGTCTTTACTGTTATTGTTGTTGCTGTTCTCTTTTTTAGACTCAGAAAACTCTATTTTTTGCTGCTCTTTAGACTGTTGATCGGCAGGTTTTTTTTGAATTCTCTGCCTTGGTTGTCTAGGTTTTCTTTCGGTAGTTTTTTTGCTTTTATTGCTGTCGTTAGATGCTGGAGCTTCGTTTTTAAGTGCATCAGGGTTTGCAGCCTGATAATCTAGTATTTGATATACTAAATCCAATTTTTTTAATGAACGGTATTTAGGAACGTTCAGTTTTTGAGCTATTTCCTGTAACTCAGAAAGCTTTTTTTCTTTTAATTGCGAAATTTCAAACATGTATGTTTATTGAATAATTTTTATTGAATAGATTTAATCTGAATATTCTCTATTTTGAAATAAAAGGGAAAAACTAGAAAAAAATCTTGAAGATTAATAACCTGAAACTGTTGTGTGTAACAAATTACTACTGCAATAATACAATTTTATTTTAAAAACAAGTATATGTTTTAAAAAGAAACTACTAATTTTGTGCTTTAAATTTAAAAAAAAGTAGATGCTTCAACGTATTCAAACGGTTTATTTATTAATTTCTGCTGGTATCTCAGCTGGTCTAATATTTGTTTTTCATTTATGGACTAATGCTTCGGATGTGCAGGTTTTTGTAAAAGACAACAATCTTTATTTAGGTTTGTTTTTGGCTTCAGCTTTTTTATCTTTGGTTTCAATATTTAGATATAAAAATAGGAAGTCGCAATTTGTTTTGGGACGACTTAACATCATATTAAACTTTATTTTATTAGGATTATTTGTATATCAATCGCTAAACTTATCTGGAGAAGCTGATGTTTCTGAGAAAGGTATTGGGATTCTTCTACCTATTTTTTCTATCGTATTTTTGGTTTTAGCCAATAAAGCCATCAAAAAGGATGAAGATCTTGTAAAATCTGTGGATAGATTACGATAAACCTTATATCTTAATTAATTTAGTGCGTAAGCCCAAGGTGAAGATCTTGGGCTTTTTTTATCGCTTCAACTCAATAACTTCTAGGTTATCAATTTTTTCTCCATCAATAGTAAAACGAAGCATTGTTCGTACTTTATGAAAACCATGTTTACCAACTGCACCAGGATTCATATGCAATATATTGAGTTTTTTATCAGGCATTACTTTTAAAATGTGGGAATGACCACAAATAAATAGTTTAGGCGGATTGTTGTAAATTTCAGGTTTTACCCGTGGATTATATCTGCTAGGATAACCACCAATATGAGTTATCCATACATCAACATCCTCACACATAAACCTATTATGCTCAGGAAATTCAACTCTAGCTTTAGCGTCATCAATATTACCATATACAGCTCGTAAAGGTTTAAGTGCTTTAATAGCATCAGTAACACTTAAGTCACCAATATCACCAGCATGCCAAACCTCGTCGGCTTGTTTTACATATTTTAAAATAGTGTCGTCAATGTGACTATGTGTGTCTGAAAGTAGAAGAATTTTCTTCATATAATGTTAATGTAAAATGTTAACTCAGAAAACTAATTATCTTTGTCATTTACAAAAGTAGAAGTTTCCATTGAGATATTTTATCGAATTGTCATATAACGGAAAAGCATATCATGGTTGGCAAAATCAGCCTAATGCTATTTCTGTACAAGAAGTTATAGAGAAAGCACTTTCAACGTTATTGCAGCAAAAAACAGATATTGTTGGAGCAGGAAGAACTGATGCAGGCGTGCATGCATCGCAAATGTATGCCCATTTTGATTCTGAAATAGAATTAAATACTCAGGATTTAACCTATAAGCTAAACTCATTTTTACCTAAAGATGTGGCAATACACAACATGTTTTTGGTGACTAACGATGCTCATGCGCGTTTTGATGCTACTGAGAGAACATATCATTACAAGGTTTCCAATCGTAAAAATGTGTTTACTTTTGATTATGCTTACTTGTTACAACTTCCGTTGGATGTAGAAAAAATGAATGCAGCCTGCGATGTCTTATTGCAGTATAAAGATTTTCAATGTTTTTCTAAAACAAATACAGATGTAAAGACGTATAATTGCATTATAAAGCATGCACGATGGATTAATGATGGCGGAGAGTTAACCTTTGTAATTACTGCTGACCGTTTTCTTAGAAATATGGTAAGAGCCATAGTTGGTACTATGGTGAATATTGGATTAGGTAAAACTACCGTTGAGGAATTGCATGATATTATAAAATCAAAAAATAGGAGTGAAGCAGGTTTTTCGGTTCCTGCTCATGGACTGTATTTAACCGAAGTAAAGTATCCTGATACGATAAAGAAATAAAAACTATATATGTCTAAAAAAGGAGCAGACGTTTTTGATATAAAACTTTTTAAACGATTACTAAAGTTTGTAAAACCTTACAAGCTTGTGTTTTTTGGTACCTTAATTTTTGTTATTGGACTGTCTGTTTTTGGAGTTTTTAGACCTAAAGTGCTTCAATTAGCTATTGATACAAAAATTGCTTTGCAAGAGTATGATGGCTTTTTGTTTTACATCATTATCATGATTACGCTTTTAGTTTTAGAAGTTATCTCTCAACTCCTTTTTATTTATTATGCAAGTTGGTTAGGGCAATCTGTAGTTAAAGATATACGAGTAAAGTTGTTTAAACACATGTTGAGTTTTAAAATGAAATATTTTGATAACTCTTCAGTAGGTGTTTTGATTACTAGAGCAGTTACCGATATGGAGCGTATTGCTGATATTTTTGGTGAAGGCTTGTTTATGATTTTTAGCGATGTGTTGAAAATGTTGGCTGTAGCTATTATGATGTTTTCAATGAATTGGAAATTGAGCCTTATTGTATTTACTACATTGCCAATTGTATTGTTTGCTACCAAGATTTTTCAGAAGTATATGAAATTAGCGTTTCAGGATGTAAGAACGGAAGTGTCTAACCTAAATAGTTTTGTTCAAGAACGTGTTACAGGTATGAAAATACTTCAGCTGTTTACAAGAGAAGATACAGAATATAAAAAGTTTATGGCAATTAATGAACGTCATAAAAAAGGTTGGTTAAAAACCGTATGGTATAACTCTATTTTCTTTCCTATTGCAGAATTTTTATCATCAATAACCTTAGGGTTGGTTGTTTGGTATGGAGGACTAAATGTAATTATGGATAGTACAGCATCTCTTGGTGAGCTTACTGCTTTTATTATGATGATTCCTATGTTGTTTAGACCGCTTAACCAAATTGCTAATAAGTTCAATACGCTACAAATGGGAATGGTTGCCGCTGATAGAGTGTTTAAGGTATTGGATACTACATCTCAAATTGATGATAGTGGTAATGTGGTAGCAACTCAATTTAAAGGAGACATAACTTTTAAAAACGTGCATTTTTCTTATATAGAAAATGAAGAAGTTCTTAAAGGTATATCTTTTAAAGTAGAAGCTGGACAAACCATCGCTATTGTTGGTGCTACAGGAGCTGGAAAGTCTACAATTATTAATTTGTTAAATAGGTTTTACGATATTCAAAAAGGTGAAATTTGTATTGATGGTGTCAATATAAAAAATATGACTTTGCAATCGTTACGCGCACAAATTGCAGTGGTATTACAAGATGTGTTTTTGTTTGCTGATACGATATTAAATAACATTACACTTAATAATGATACCGTTACGGAAGCTGAAGTGCAACAAGCAGCAAAAGATATTGGGATTCATGATTTTATAATGAGTTTGCCTAATGGTTATCATTATAATGTTAAAGAAAGAGGTGTGATGCTATCTTCAGGTCAACGTCAGTTAATCTCATTTTTAAGAGCTTATGTTACTAATCCAAGTATTTTGGTGTTAGATGAAGCGACCTCTTCGGTAGATTCTTATTCTGAGCAATTAATACAAGATGCAACCGATAAAATTACTAAAGGTAGAACATCAATAGTTATTGCTCATAGGTTAGCAACCATTAAAAAAGCAGACAAAATCATTGTGATGGATGCTGGTAAAATTGTTGAAGAAGGTACACATAAAACGCTTCTTAAAAAAGAAAATGGATATTACAAAAACCTATACGAAGTGCAGTTTATGAAAGAAGAACTGGCTTAAGCACCTTGAGCAGCTTTTTGGGTTTCAATCATTTGTTGAAAATCACCATTTAAATACATTATAACAAACATTCCAATACTAAGGGCAATAAAGAAAAATATTAAAATAAAAATAAATAGTAAGCCTCTTAGTAGTAAATGTTTTAAACTCAGTCTATAAATTCTTTGTAAGCAATACGCTGAATATAATATCATTAACGGAAGCAAAAACAAGCTCATTACGCCATAAGTTATACCAAAAAAAGCGCCTATAATTACTATTGCTGCAGAAACAACAGATATTTGTGCTTGTATGTACATAAACACAACAACCATTTCGGTGTAGTTGAATTTTTTTAGTCCAATAAAAGTCAGTTTTGCAATTAACGCATAGATAGGTACATATAGCATCATAACAATAGATTGATACTCTTGTAAAAAACTCATGTTGCGTTGTTGCATTTCTTCTTGACCTTTTGGTGTTATTGCAGAAAAATCCATGATTTCAGGAAAAAACTTATTTAAAGCTAAAACGTAAAGACCACTAAGGGTTAATGCGACACCAAAAAAACTAATAGGGTTTACATAACGTTTTCTAACACCTTCAATATAACTTACAATAACAGCTTCGGGTTTTTTAAATAAGTCGATAATAGTACGTAGTAGCTTGTTGTCGTAATTAAAGAATGTTTCGCTAATGTGTTCAAATAAATTCTTAAAATTAAGTCTGTTTCTTATTACTTTTCCGCCACAAGCATTGCAATAATCGCTGTTTTCGGATAAAGTAATATTACAGTTTTTACAATTCATGCTTATGCGCCTTTTACTTTGTTAGCTGCATCAATTCCTTCTTTTATACCATTAATTATTATAGGAGATAATAGGATTAAAGAAATGATAGCGTATATAAAAAACATAACTAGCATATTGGCTAAAGTTTGCCAAAAACCAGCTCCAATAACTCGTTTAAATATATAGATGTAATAGACGATTGTAAGAAATGAGATCAATGAAGATATTACATAATAATTTGCTCCAACGCATAAGAAAATAATGTTAAGCAAAGCAGTAACAATAATAGCTTGCGATGAATAGTAAAGATTTATGACTATATGCTCAGTGAAATTAAATTGCCTATAATTGGTTAGGTAGTGAGCAGCCCAAGTAGCAAAAGCAGATATTGGAACAGTTATTATATAAATAATGTTTTGATAGTTTGAAACTTTTTGTTGTATGGTGGCTTGGTCCTTTAAAAAATCGGATGAGTTAGTGACACCATTATCAAACTTGTTTAAAAATGAAATGTCTTTAAACAAAACATCTTCAAAAAAAGTATTGAGTAAAAATACTTGAATACCAATAAGTGTAAGCGAAATAGCAAAATACTGTATAACATTAATGTACTTTTTTCTAGTGCCATCAATATAACTATTTATAACAGCCTCTGGTTTTTTGAATAGTAATATAAACGTTTGAAAAAGCTTATTGTCGTATTGAAAAAGATGTTCTTTTACTTCTGAAAAAATGTTGGATAGAGTAAGGCGGTTTCTAATAATTTTAGCACCACATTCAAAGCAATAATTTTGCTCTACTGCAAGGTTAGTATTACAGTTTTTGCAATTCATTTTATACCATATCTTTTTTAATCATTTCAGTAAGGTCTGCAGTGTCATTATACATCACAAACTCACCATTTTTAATATATGAAATTTGTCCAGTTTCTTCACTAACAACAATAGCTAAGGCATCGGTTTTTTCGGTAATTCCAATAGCTGCTCTATGTCTTAAACCAAAACGTTGCGGAATATTTTTCTCGTTATTTACAGGTAAAATAACACGAGTTGCTTTTACCACATTGTTTTCAATAATTATGGCTCCATCGTGCAGCGGACTGTTTTTAAAGAATATACTTTCAATAATGGCTTGAGTAACCGAGATATTCATATTGTCTCCAGTTCCTGTTAAAAAATCAAGATTATTATTGCGTTCTAAAACAATTAAAGCTCCAGTTTGAGTCGTTCCCATTTTGTTGCATGCAGCAATTATGGCGTCAATATCTGTTTCAGTTTCAACTTCGGTTTTTAAGAACCGTATTTTACTAAAGAATTTTCGTTTACCACCTAAATTCGTAGATCCAACCATAAGCAGAAATTTCCGTATTTCGGGTTGAAATACTACTATTAAGGCTATAATTCCTACTTTCATAAACCCATCAAAGATATTATGAAGCATATTCATGTTGAGTAAATCGGTAAGTTTCCAAACGGAATAAATTACTATAATTCCTATAAAAATATTTATGGCAACAGTACCTTTTACTAGCTTATATACATAGTAGAGTAAAATAGCGACGAGAAACACGTCGATAAAGTCTATAAGCGTAAAATCCCAAAATTTGAATTTATCCAAGGTTAAGGTGTTTGTGTAAATGTAACAAAATATGATTAATAAATAAATTCGTTGTTATCTATTGTTATTGAATCTAGCTTTATGTTAGAAACAAGCGATTTAAAAGTGATGTAGTCTTGAATACTTAATTTTTCATCAAAGTTTAGCTTAATGCTAATTGTCTTGTTAGGGAATTGGTGTTTTAAGTTTGTAAGATGATTTTCAAACTCAGAATAATGTATTGTTTTAATACTTAATTCATCATTGGTGTTAGAAATATGAATTTTTTTATCTAAACCTAACTTTAGATGTATAGCTATAGTATTGTCTTTAGGAAGTTGAGACGTCTTTTTTTGTATGCCAACTGAAGATTCTTCCCAATAGACCACATCAGTAAACTCTATAAACCCTAAGTTTTTAATGCTAGTATCATTGCAACTATAATAGTTTTTAGCATTTTCATTTTTATGCATTTCAGCATTTCTCTTTTTGTCTTGTAAAAATTTTATTTTGGGTATAGCTTGTTCTAGTGTTAATCGCTTATCAACATTAACCAGCCAATTGGTGGTGCTAATTAAGTTTTTTCGGTTGAGTTCTAGACTATCTGGTTGGGTTTCATCGTAAAACAAATAGGCTGAGGATACATCTTTTACTTCTGTAATTTTTGCCGTATTAATTTCCGGCAGCAAAACAACTTTGTCTTTTCCACAGGATAAGCATAAAGCAGTTAGTATTACTATATAAAATTTGATTTTCATTAGTGTAATAGATTTGTAAGTTTTATACATTCCATAGCTTCCTTAACATCATGTACTCTTAAAATAGTTGCTCCTTTTTGTAAGGCAACAGTATTTAAAACTGTTGTGCCATTTAAAGCTTCTTTTGGAGTATTGTTTAAGGTTTTGTAAATCATCGATTTTCTAGACACTCCAGTCAATAATGATAATTCAAGCATTTTAAAAAGGTCAAGCTTGTTTAGTAGCTCAAAGTTTTGTTCGGTAGTTTTGGCAAAACCAAAACCAGGATCTACAATAATATCAATAATACCAAGAGCTCTTGCGGCAGTTATTCTTTCAGAAAAGTAAAATAAAATATCTTTTACCAAATCATCATAGCTTGTATATTGTTGCATAGTTTGAGGTGTACCTCTCATGTGCATCATAATATATGGAACTTGCAATTGGGCAATGGTTTTAAGCATATCTTGATCCAATAAGCCTGCTGAAATATCGTTTATCAAGGCAGCTCCAGAGTTGATAGCATGTTTAGCAACGGCACTTCTAAAGGTGTCAACCGAAATTAAAACATTAGGAAATTCTTTTAAAGCTAGTTCAATAATTGGAAGTATGCGCTTTAGCTCTTCGGTTTCAGAAACATGTTCAGCATTAGGTCTTGAACTGTAAGCGCCAATGTCTATAAACCTTGCTCCATCTTTAAGCATTACATATATTTGAGAGAGTAGCTCACTTTCGTTTTTGTATTTTCCACCATCATAAAACGAATCTGGAGTTACATTTAAAATACCCATTACTTGAGGTGTGCTTAAATCTATAAGTTGCCCTTTGCAATTAATAGTCATAAATAAGAATTTGAAGTGTTAATAGTAGCAAACTTTAAAGGCTAAACTTTGAACTTTAAACTTTTTTATGCGAAATTTACGGAAAATTAAATGTTTTAAATGCAAGATACCTCAAAACAGTACGACGACGTTATAAAAACATGCCGAGACTTATTTGTTAATAAAATGAAAGACTACGGAAGTGCATGGAGAATATTAAGATTACCGTCGTTAACCGACCAAATTTTTATAAAAGCGCAACGTATTAGAAGTCTTCAGCAAAACGACATACGAAAAGTTGATGAAGGCGAAACCAGTGAGTTTATAGGTATAATAAACTATTGCATTATGGCGCTTATACAGTTAGACAAAGGTGTTGTAGAACAGCCAGATCTATCGGTTGAAGAAGCTACTGAATTGTATGATGAAAAAATAGGCATTACCAAGCAATTAATGATGGATAAAAACCACGATTATGGTGAAGCTTGGAGAGAAATGCGCGTAAGTTCATTAACCGATTTAATTTTACAAAAACTATTACGCGTAAAACAAATTGAAGATAACGCAGGAAAAACACTGGTTAGCGAAGGTATAGATGCTAATTATCAAGATATGATAAACTACGCTGTTTTTGCAATGATTCACTTAAAAGAATAACACATGAAATTTATAGTAAACGTTAGTAGATTGCTTGTTGGAGCACTTTTTATATTTTCTGGTTTTATAAAACTTAACGATCCGTTAGGGTTTTCGTATAAACTCCAAGAGTATTTTAGTTATGACGTACTTAATATTCCTTTTTTAGAGCCTTATGCTTTAGGGATTTCCATTTTTGTGGTCATTTTTGAAGTGGTTTTAGGTATATTTTTACTCATAGGTTACAAACCTAAGTTTACTGTTTGGAGCCTTTTGGCAATGATTGTGTTCTTCACATTTTTAACCTTTTATGCAGCCTATTTTGATAAAGTAAAAGACTGTGGTTGCTTTGGTGATTTCTTAAAACTTACACCTTGGGAATCATTTACCAAAGATGTTATTCTGCTAATACTTATTTTAATCCTGTTTTTTGGAGTAAAACATATCAAACCAATTTTTGGAAAATTAGGACTAACCGTTGCATCGCTATTAAGTTTTATAGCATGTTTATGGTTTGCTTACCATGTGTTAATGCATTTACCTGTATTTGATTTTAGAGCCTACAAAATAGGAAGCAACATACAAGATAATATGACAATTCCTGAAGGCGCTAAAAAACCAGTTATGGAATGGACATGGTTATTTGATGTCAATGGTGAAGAAAAAGAATTTGTGACTAATGGGTCTTATCCAACAGTTGAAGGAAAACTTATAAGTTATGAAACCAAGGTTATTGAAAAAGGATATGAACCTTCAATATTGGATTTCTCTATAGAGTCTGACGACGAAGATTTAACCACTCAATTTCTTGAAGAAGACCACCTTGTAATGATAACGAGTTATAGCCTAGAGTCTGCTGAAGTTGATGGACTTAAAAAACTTAAAGCAGTGTCAGATAAAGCTATTGAAAACGGTTATACTGTTATTGGGCTTTCAGCATCTGGAAACGATGTAAAAGCACAAATTAAAAAAGATTATGACTTAAATTTCGATTTCTATTTGTGTGATGAAAAAGTGCTAAAAACTATTGTGCGTTCTAATCCTGGAGTATTGGTGTTAGAAAAAGGAACTGTACTTCAAAAAGAACATTGGAATGATATTGAAGATATTGAGTTGCCAAAGGTTGAGCGTAAGCAAGAGGTAATTAAAGATGATGGAACAGTATACTTAATTGATGGCGAAATATCAACCAAAGAAGAAGTAGAAGCTTTAACTAAAGATGATATTGAAGCAATGTATGTTCTAAAGGAAAGAAACGAAGGCGATGTTTTGGATTCAATTAATGCAGCAAATAAAACCAACTATACATCATTTGTTGAAGCTGTTTTAAAAAAGGAGTAATCTGATAAGCTATTTCCTAAATAAAGCCTTTTATGCAATACTTACCTTATTAGGAGTAGTTACGGTAATCTTTTTTCTGTTTAATGTCTTACCAGGAGATCCTGCTCAAATGATGTTAGGTCAAAATGAAGACAGCAAGCAGCTAGCAATTGTTAAAGCAAAATATGGTTTCGATAAACCCATAGGAACCCAGTATTTATATTACCTTAATGATTTGTCACCTTTGTCATTCCATTCAACTTCTGAAAGTGATTACACGTATTTAAGAAACGGAAAATACACAGCTTCAAAGCTATTCACTATTGGTAATACTACAACAGTTTTAAAATTTCCTTACCTAAGAGAATCGTTTACCAAACAAGGAAAAAAGGTGACGCAAGTAATTGGAGAAACGCTTCCTAATACCTTTGTGTTGGCTGTTTCTGCTATTGTAATTGCAATAGTTTTAGGGATTATTTTCGGGATTATATCAGCATTGTACAAAGACACATGGATTGATAAAATTATTCAAATTCTAAGCACATTAGGAATGAGTGTACCTTCCTTTTTTAGCGCAATACTCTTTGCGTGGTTATTTGGGTTTGTACTTCATAAATACACTAATCTTGAAATGACAGGAAGCCTTTATGAGTTAGATGATTTTGGCGAGCGTATGCATATTAAATGGAAAAACCTTATTCTACCAGCTATTGTATTGGGAATTCGTCCACTAGCAGTAGTAATACAACTTATGAGAAACTCGCTATTAGAAGTCTTTAATCAAGATTACATACGAACAGCTAGAGCAAAAGGACTAAACGAATTTCAGGTTATAAAACGTCATGCTATAAAAAACGCATTAAATCCTGTGGTTACTGCAATTTCAGGATGGTTTGCATCTATGCTAGCAGGAGCTGTTTTTGTAGAATATATTTTTGGATGGAATGGTCTCGGAAAGGAAATCGTGAATGCATTAAATACTTTAGATTTACCAGTAATTATGGGAGCTGTATTAGTTATTGCAATTGTATTTGTAAGTATTAATATTTTAGTCGACATAATCTACACATGGTTAGATCCTAAAGTAAAATTGCAATAAAAATGAAAAAAATGAACATTCTATTAGTAGCACTAATTAGCTTTTTAAGCTGTAGTAAAGACACTCCAACTCAATTTTCGCAAGACGCTTTAAATGATACATTTATAACCTTAAGCGGAGAAACAATACCATTTAATGAAATACTTACCAAGCACAAAGGCAAGACCTTATTAATTGATGTTTGGGCATCTTGGTGTAAAGATTGTATAAAAGGCATGCCAAAAGTTAAAACTTTACAAGAAAATAATACTGATGTTGTCTATGTCTTTTTATCTTTGGACAAGAGTATGGATAGCTGGAAGAGAGGAATAGATAAATATCAGGTTGAAGGCGACCACTATTTTATGCAATCAGGTTGGAAAGGTGACTTTGGAACTTTTATTGACTTAGATTGGATTCCAAGATATATGGTAGTTGATGAAACAGGAACAATCAAACTCTTTAAAGCAGTGAAAGCCGACGATAGTAAACTTATAAATGCATTAAAATGAGAAAAAAAATAGTAGCAGGTAACTGGAAAATGAATAACGATTTATCGTTAACAGAAGGATTAATAACCGATTTAAAATCGCAATCAAAAACATCTAATGCGCAAGTGATGGTTGCTCCTACGTTTACCAATTTGTGGCCTGCTTTTCAGTCATTAAGAGAAACCGATATTGAAGTTGTAGCACAAAACATGCACTTTGCTGAGAATGGTGCCTACACAGGAGAAATAAGTGCAAGTATGCTGAAAAGTGTTGGTGTTAAAACAGTAATACTAGGTCATAGTGAACGTCGTGCATATTTTAATGAAACCGATGAGCTTTTAGCTAAAAAAGTTGATGCTGCTTTAAACAATGAAATGACTGTTATTTTTTGTTTTGGTGAGGAACTAAATGATAGAAAATCTGGTAATCATGAGCATGTAGTTGAAAGCCAAATTAAAAATGCTTTGTTTCATTTAGAAGCGTCTGCATTTAGTAATATAATATTAGCTTACGAACCTGTTTGGGCTATTGGTACAGGAGAAACTGCGTCACCAGAACAAGCTCAAGACATGCACGCATTTATTAGAACAACATTGGCTAATAAGTATGGCAGTGAAGTAGCTGATAGTGTTTCAATATTATATGGAGGAAGTGTAAAGCCTAATAATGCTAAAGAAATTTTCTCTAAACCAGATGTTGATGGAGGGTTAATAGGTGGAGCATCACTAAAAGCAGAAGACTTTTTTGCGATAGTTAATGCGTTCTAATTAAAAAGTAAATAATATAAAAAAAACGGTCTTAAAATTTTAAGACCGTTTTTTTATATACCTATTTCAACCTGAAAGCGCACATACCAATTATTAGCACTGCTAGAATCGAAATAGCTTAAATCGCTATTGGTAACTTCGGCTTGCAGTTTTAAAGCGTGTTCCCAAATGTATTTAGTTACACCCAAACTGTATTGATTGGTTTGTGGAGTTAAGGCTTCAATATCTTCATGAGGTTTTTGATACGAATATCTACCTATAAGTTCGTAGTTGTTTTCAAAAACATAACTCAATTGCGCATCAAATCCATGGCCAACAAAAACGTATCTAGTGTCAGTATTGTCTTCAGGGTTTACCGTTATAGGGTTGTTAGTTGTTCTATTCATATAAGCAGTTTGAAACGCCCAACCATTATACTTTAAAATCGCGTCTAAAAGAAAAGATTGCATATCGCGCTGCTCAAATAAATCGTCACCTAGAGTGCCTCTGGTTCGTCTTGCTTTTTCATTATAATGATACACACCAGATAACATTAGTTTAGGCGTAGTTTCTCGCTTGATATCACCTTCAAAAAGAGTTCCATTGTTTTTAAATGCACCAAAAGGAAACAATTCTAATCGACCTGTAAATGCTAATCCATTGTCAGGGTCTTTGGTCCAGTTTCTACCTTCACCTGTACTAATCGCAGTTTTAACATTGTAAGAAAACTGATTTTGTAATTCGTTTAAATAATACACTTGCAAACCAAAATCTCTATCAATATTAAAACGAGCGTTGTTGATAGAACGATCTGTAAGTTGTAAAGCTCCCGAAGAGTTAATACGTTGTCTGTTACCAGGTAATTTTGTTTGACCAAAACCAATGTTCCAGTGATTATCTGGTCTATAAAACACAATAGCATCTCTTATAATGTTGAGGTTTTCACCATCTTCAATAGCTCCAACATCGTTTGGAGAAAACGATAACTGAATCACATAAATTATTTTTGGGTCACCAACATAACCGTCAAAACGTAAACGTAAACGTCTTATCATGGCTTCATAAGCAGGATCTTCGTCTTCGTTGTTTAAATACGTTAAACGATTTTGCATTCTAAATCTAATATTCAACTTAAAAATACTATCAGGAGAGGTAATACCTAGTCCTTTTCCGTAGCTATAATAAGGAAGTGCAGAAAGTTTAATATCGTTATTGTCTTGAGCATTTGTTATTGTACAAAAGCAAAAAAAACATAAAGCAATAATGAGTTTGTTCATTTTAAAATCAATTTAGCTACAAAAGTAAGAGTAACTAAATTAAGGATTAGTAAATTTGCAAAAAAAAAGATGTCAAATACAATATACATAGGCTATTACTTTAAAGTACAACCGTTGCAACCAGCTGTTGAAATTTTGATTGCTGAATTAGGTTATGCTGGTTTTGAAAGTTTTGTTGAAACAGAAGAAGGTGTTACAGCGTACATTCAAAAAGAGGAGTGGAGTGAAACTATTCTTGACGATATACAAATCTTAAACTCTAATGAGTTTGAAATTTCTTTTTCGTTTGAAGACATTGAGCAAACCAATTGGAATGAAGAATGGGAAAAAAACTTCACACCAATAGTTGTAGATGAGAAATGTTCGGTACGTGCGCCTTTTCATGACAAACCTAATACGGAGTACGATATAATTATTGAACCAAAAATGAGTTTTGGTACAGGTCATCATGAAACCACACATATGATGATACAGTATATTCTTAATAATGATTTTAAAGATAAATCGGTTTTAGATATGGGTTGTGGAACAGGAGTTTTAGCGATTTTAGCTGAAATGAAAGGCGCAAAACCAATTGATGCCATAGACTATGATAACTGGTGTTATTTAAATAGTTTGGAAAATGTAGAACGTAATAATTGTGAGCATATTACAGTTTTAGAAGGAGATGCAAGCTTATTGGTAGATAAACATTATGATGTTATTATAGCTAATATAAATCGAAATATCCTTTTAAACGATTTAGACAAATATGTAGCATGTTTGAACAAAAATGGTATGTTGCTCTTAAGTGGTTTTTATAAAGATGACATACCAGTTTTAGAGGCTGAATGTAATAAGCATATGTTAAAACTCGTTGAAACTTTGGAGAAAAACCATTGGGTTGCTCTAAAATTTTTAAATTAGTCTAAAAAAAGAAGAAGAATGGGAACTATAGAAAAAACATCAGAAGAAGTTCTTTTTAAAGAAGACACCCTAAGACAAAACGAAATTGTGCTTTACAATGACGATGTCAATACTTTTGACCATGTTATTGAAACTTTAATTTTTGCTTGTGACCATACTCCAGAACAAGCAGAGCAATGCTCTATTATAGTGCATTACAAAGGGAAATGTACTGTAAAAACTGGTGATTACGACGATTTAAAACCACGCTGTTCTAAACTCTTGGAAGCAGGTTTAAGTGCTGAAATTGTTTAGTGAGGCAATTTGTCTTTTAAAACACCGTAAATGT
The DNA here is from genome assembly GCF_025548475.1 of Gaetbulibacter sp. NE. Lineage (NCBI taxonomy): Bacteria > Pseudomonadati > Bacteroidota > Flavobacteriia > Flavobacteriales > Flavobacteriaceae > Gaetbulibacter > Gaetbulibacter sp. NE. Next base: position 21,119 of record NZ_JAOQHY010000002.1, read on the forward strand.
AAGTTCCAAATATAGCAGCAGCTATAACTATAAGCATACTAAAAACACCAGTACCAACTAAAATATACATTGGTCCAGGGCACGCTCCAGAAAGTGCCCAACCTAGTCCAAATATTGATCCACCTACAATGTAACGTGTTAATCCCATATCCTTTTTAGGGACATTAACATGAGTGCCTTCAATATTTTTTAGTTTTAAAATCTTAGCTATTTGTAATAATAAAATACCAGTTACTACAGCGCTTCCTATAATTCCGTACATGTGAAACGATTCAAATTTGAACATTTCATAAATGCGATACCATGATACAGCTTCAGACTTTACTAAAACAATTCCGAAGAAGATACCTACTAATAAAAATTTTAAATACTTCATACTAACCAAAAATTAAAGGAAACAATAAGTGAATCATTACTAAGCCACCAATAAAAAAGCCTATAACTGCAATAAGAGAAGGTAATTGTAAGCTACTTATACCTGTTATGGCATGACCAGAGGTACAACCTCCAGCATAGCGAGTACCAAAACCAACTAAAAAACCACCAAAAATTAAAATGGCTAAATTTTTAATGGTGAAAATAGAGTCTAAACTATAGAGTTCTGGTGGTAACAGTGATTTACCAACGTTATTAAACCCTAAAGCATTAAGGCTTTCAATAGTTTTTGGGTTTAGGTCAATATTAGTAGGTTCTGACAAATAAAATTGAGCGATAAAACCACCAATGACAGCACCTAATACTACAATAAGATTCCATTTGTAGTCTCTCCAGTTTATATTAAAAAAAGACACTTTTTTTCCTGCACCACCAATGGCACAAAATGTTCTTAAGTTTGACGACATCCCAAATGTTTTTCCAAAGTAAATAAGTGTAAACATTACTAATGCTATCAAAGGACCAGTAACATACCAAGGCCAAGGTTGTAAAATATAGTCTATCATAAATTTATTTTTTGCAAAGTTACTTTTAAGTCAATTATCGTTGTGTGATAAATGTTACTTAAAAGTCTAAAACTTCTATTTTATTTCTACTGAGTTTTATTTTGTTATCATTTTCTAGTTGTTTCAATAGTCTAGAAATTACAACTCTAGAGGTGTGAAGGTCTTCTGCAATATTTTGATGGGTTTTGCTAATTGTTGTAGATGCATTTAGTTTTACTTGGTCAATTAAGTATTTAAATAAACGCTCATCCATTTTCATAAAAGCAAGGGTATCGATAGTTTCCAGCATTTCATTAAAGCGTATTTGATAGCTTTGAAGAATAAAGTTTCTCCAGCTAGTATTATTATTAAACCATTCACTCATTTTTTCATTAGGAATCATTATAACTGTAGAGGTTTTGTCAGCAACAGCTCGTATTTTACTTTTTGATTTAGCCATACAACAGGTAAGAGACATTGCACAGGTATCTCCAGTTTCGAGAACGTATAATAAAAGTTCGTTACCATTGTTGTCCTCTCTAAATACTTTAATGTTGCCTTCAAGCAATAGAGGAACGTGTGTGAGTTCTTGATCAATATCCATAATAATGTCATTAGCTTCAAACGTTTTTAATACACCATTCTTGGTTATGCTATTTACCAATTGTTCGTCAAAATTGTAATGAAAAGGCGCTAAAATTTCTTTTTGTATCATACATCAAAAATAAGGAAATACATTTTTGAAATAATTGTTTGGAAGTTTTTTAATAAAAGTATTATATTTGCACCCACTTTAAAACGGCCTCGTGGCGCAACTGAATAGCGCATCTGATTACGGCTCAGAAGGTTACAGGTTTGAATCCTGTCGAGGTCACTAGATAAAATCCTAATTCATTTGAAAATAATGAGTTAGGATTTTTTGTTTTTACTTTATTAATTTTATTTGTTTGTTAATTAGTACAGCAAATTTATCTTACAGTTTTTACATAAGATAAGATTATCTACTTAAGATTTATATACTGTTTGTACAGCATTTATCGGTTTTACACAGGCAGTATTTTAAATTATAAATATGTAACACTGCTAAAGAAACAGAAGAGATATGCATTAAGCTTTCAGGTAATGAAATCCACAATAGTCTTTCATTTATTATTAAAAAAAATAAACAAGACCAATTAATCCATAACAAAGGCTTCATGAAAGGCTTTGATGTGTTTTGAGTAGAACGTTTTACTGCTATTAATGAAATAGCAAGAAAGACAAAATCTAAACTTTTCCACCAAAAAGGACTTGAAGCACAACCTCCAACAGCACAAGAGTGTACTATGAAGAGCAAAGGTGTGGCAATACAATGGAGTAAACATAGCGTACTTGCAAGCGCTCCAACTGTATCTGGTTTTTGTAAAATAATTTTCACTTAATATAATTATTAATGCAACTAGGTTGCAAATGTAATTTTATTATTTGGTTTTACAACATAGTTGTGATAACTTTGAGTTATGGCAATAATAAGAAAGACCAAATCAGTAGAAGCGCTTTTAACCTTATTTAATAAAGCTGAGAATGCAATGTCAGTTGTAGAGTTGGTAAAACAACTAGAAAAAGAAATGAATAAAACAACTGTTTATCGTATTTTGGACCGTTTAGAAGAGAGTGGGCATTTACACTCATTTATAGGTAAAGATGGATTAACGTGGTATGCCAAATGTAAAGATTGTGATGAAGCTCATCACCATGATGCGCATCCTCATTTTCAATGTTTAAATTGTGGTAAAGTAGAATGCTTGTCAGTTGATGTTTCTATTCCAAAAATACCTAATCGAGAAGTAGTTGTCTCTCATGTTTTAATTCAAGGAAAATGTGAGTCTTGTGTTAAATAATATAATATTTATAAAAATAAAAAGCAGCTATTTTATAGCTGCTTTTTTTATATTATCAATGAGTGTTTACTTTTATTCAACAATACTTAACTCATCAACAATGTGACTTGATTTTGCGTATTTGTCTATTAACCATAGTACAAATCTTATATCAACATTAATAGTTCTTTGTAGGTTTGAGTCAAAAATAACATCTCCAGCCATAGCTTCAATGTTTCCGTCAAAGGCTAAACCAATTAATTCTCCTTTTCCATTTAGTACTGGAGAACCAGAGTTTCCTCCTGTAATATCATTATCTGATAAGAAGTTTACAGGCAATTCACCTTTACTGTTTGCGTATCTTCCGTAGTCTTTTTTATTGTAAATATCTAGTATGCCTTGAGGTAAATCAAACTCATCATCATTAGGCTTATATTTATTGATTAAGCCTTTAAAAGTTGTGTAGTTATTTACAGCAGCATCGTTTCTTGGATCTTTAGGTAAAGCTCTTACTTTACCATAAGTTAGACGTAATGTAGAGTTAGCATCTGGATATTTTATATTACTTAATTCAGATTTTCTTAACCCATCAACCAACAATCTAAAAGATTTTTGGTAGTCTTCTAGTGGTTGTTTTATATGTTCAGGTTGTTCTCTGTATTTTTCTAATAAACCTGATGAAAGTTTATAAAGAGGATCGTTAGCTAGTAAATTAGCATCAGGATATTTTAAAAACGCTTCTGCGCGTTCTTTTGATGAAAATAAACTTAACTTAAAGATTGTGTCAATAAACGAATTAAAATCATTGCTTTCAGAAACATTCAATACTACTTCTGGTAAGTCGTAATTAGATTTAGAAGTATAAAGTTCTAATTGAGCTGCTAACATTTCTTTTTCTAAAGGAAGGTGAAAATCTTTATAAGAATTCTCAATGAATTTAGTTAATTCAGGTAATAATTCTTTACGCTTTGCTTCATTAGCTTCAATATAAGCTTCAAACCCTTTTCCTATACGATAAGGTAACATTGAAAACGTACTAGAACGTAACATTATTCTAAGGTAATTGTCATGTTTAGCTTTTTCGTTTGTTAAGTTGTAGTAGTTGTTTATGTTACTAATTACATCTCCATAGGTTTCTTTATTAGGTTTTTTGTTAGCCCATTTATCAAACTTTTTCTCTACCTTTCGTTTAGTTTCAGCAGTTTTATGAGCTGTTAAGGCATCAATCATCCCTTGTCTATTTTTCCAATAGTTTGCTATGCCTGCATATTTAGAGGCGTACATTAAATTTATGGACTCATCTTTATCCATATATTTTTTCATAACGTCCATACTAAGCTTTGAACCTTCAACCCAAGCAGGATAAGCATAATTAACATTTTGCTCAATACCTTCTGCAGGCATCCAACGGTTAGTTCTTCCTGGATAACCTAAAATCATTGCAAAATCATTTTCTTCAACACCTGAAATATTTACAGGTAAGTGATATTTTGATTTTAAAGGAACGTTACTAGTTGAATATTGAGCAGGATTACCATTAGCGTCAGCATATACTCTAAAAATAGAGAAATCTCCTGTATGACGAGGCCACTCCCAGTTATCAGTGTCTCCACCAAATTTTCCTATTTTGTCAGATGGTGTTCCTACTAGTCTTACGTCAGTATAATCTTCATAAACGAAGTAGTAATATTCGTTACCTTGAAAAAACGAACGAACAGAAACGGTGTATTTACCACCTTCGTTATTTTCTTGCTCAATTTTTGCAATTTCTTTGTTAATGGCAGCTTCACGCTCTTCTTCGGTCATTGAATCGTTAACTTGAGACAATATACGGTTTGAAACGTCATCCATTCTAACAAAAAACCTCACGTATAAGCGTTCAGGTTTTAATTCTTCTGAAAGTGATTTTGCCCAAAACCCATTTTTTAAGTGGTTTTGTTCTGCAGTTGATAATTCGGCAATTGCATTGTAACCACAGTGGTGGTTAGTTAAAACCAGTCCGTTTTCAGAAATAATACTTGCAGTACAACCACCATTAAATTGTACAATGGCATCTTTAAGGCTTTGGTTGTTGATGCTATAAATTTCTTCGGCAGTTAACTGAAGTCCCATTTTTTGCATATCGCGTTGATTTAGTCTGTCGATATGCATTAAAAACCACATGCCTTCATTTGCAAAAAATGAAGTAGGTAAAGAAATTAAAAATGCAATAAGAATTAATTTAGTTTTTTTCATTATGTAATTAAGTGTTAATGATTTGTGTTTGGGCTTCGTTATAGTTCTAGGAAAAGAACTAGTTTGTAGATAAGTCGCTGAGTTGAAGCTTACACATTTTTTAATTGATATTTATTTAATGCTACTTAGTAGCAAAATTAAGTATTTATTTATAAACGCAACCATGTTGCTTTAAAAAAATAGTGATTTTTTATTTTTCTTTTTGAGTTTTGCAATTCACCTTGAGTATATTAATTATTTAATGCAACTAAGTTGCGATAGGTAAAATTTAATCGTATTTTTGTTGTAAAGTTTTGTAACACAACTAAGCTTATTATGTTAAATTAATAACTATGAGTGTTACTGACTCTAATTATAGTTTTGCTTCATTTTACAATATGCATTGTAGGTGTGAGTTAAATGTAAATAATGACTAGAAGAGAAATAATTAAACTATTTGGAGTATCGGGTTTGGTGCTAGCGTTACCAAAACCTTTATCACTCTTTGCTAAATATAACAACATGGATAAAAATGAATTTGAAGTAATTATAATTGGTGGAAGCTATTCAGGGCTTTCGGCAGCAATGGCTTTAGGGCGTTCTTTAAGAAAAACCTTAATTATAGATTCTGGAAAACCTTGTAATAGGCAAACACCACACTCCCATAATTTCTTAACACAAGATGGTAGTACACCACAAGAGATTTCTACGATTGCTAAACAACAGGTTTTAAGCTATGACACTATAAGGTTTTATGAAGGATTGGCTATTAGTGGCAAGAAAATAGCTGAAGGTTATGAGGTTACTACTTCTAATCAAGATGTCTTTAGAGCAAAAAAACTTGTTTTTGCTTCAGGAATAAAAGACTTAATGCCTAATATAAAAGGGTTTTCAGAATGTTGGGGAATATCTGTAGTACATTGTCCTTATTGTCATGGGTACGAAATACGTAATAAAAAAACAGCAATTATAGCTAATGGTGAACGTGCTTTTCATATTGCTTCTTTGGTCAATAACTTAACAAAAGACATCACGATATTAACTTCTGGAAAAAAAGATTTTGATGACAATCAACTTCTTAAGCTCAAATCACATAATATAACAGTTATAGAAAATGAGGTTTTAGAGATTGAACACAAGGAAGGACAATTAGAGACTATCATTTTTAAAGATGGTAGTAAAGCACATTTTGAATGTGCTTATGCTTCTATTCCGTTTGAACAAAGCTCTAAAATACCCGAAGAATTAGGTTGTAAGCTAACTGAACATGGACATATTGAAGTGGATTTTATGCATAAAACAACCCAAGATGGAATTTTTGCTTGTGGTGATAATAGCTCAATGATGCGTTCTGTAGCTACAGCTGTTTATGGAGGAAATATTACTGGAGCAGTTATTAATAGTGAGCTTACAAAAGAAAATTTTTAGTATGGTGGAGGTGTTAATAACTAATGTGAGAACGGAAGCCTTCTCAAACAAAATTTTAAAAATATTAGTTGATAAATTTCCAAGCTTAAAGTTTAATTTTGATTTAGAAGATTTTAATGAGCCATATCCTTGTGGGCACTCCGTTTTAAGAGTAGAAGGTAACCTTATTAAGATTAACTCTATTATTAAAATAGTTAAAAGTTATAATATAGAATGTCAGTTACTGGAAGATAGAATTTGTAGTTAGTGATAATGAATTAATTATTGGAACTTTTTATGTTTCATATACGTTTTAATTTCATTTTCTGAGTTTAATTAGTTTTTCTTGTTTTGTAGAGAAGTTTATTTCTTTTATTCAAACCTAGCGAAGTAAATACAAAAACTTACTGTGCACTTTTTACAATTCATATAAATAGGTAAATTAGTACCTTGTAAAAGGATTTATCTGTTGCTATGAATTTTTCCCAAATAATAAAGTATGTACTGTTTCTAGTGCTTTGTTTTCAAGCACAACTAGTTTCTGCACAATATTCACCTTATTTTCAAAACTATTCCCTTTCAGAGTATAATGCTGGTAATCAAAACTGGGATGTTTCTAGGGCTAAAAATGGAAAGCTTTATGTAGCCAATAATGATGGTTTGTTAGAGTATGATGGACTTAAGTGGAATTTTTATGAGTTACCCAATAAAACCACTGTTAGATCTGTTTTGGCTCATAACGACATAATTTATACTGGTTCTTACGAAGAATTTGGATTTTGGAAAAAAAATGAAAAAGGAATTTTAGTGTATAAATCGCTTAGCCAAGATATACAAGATCAAATTTCTGCAAATGATGAGATTTGGCAAATTATTCCTTTTAAGAACCAAATCATTTTTCGAGCATTTTCTAGCATTTATAGTTTTAAACCCGAAGTAGGTATCGAAAAAATAAGACCTAAATCGGTAATTATGTCTTGTAGTATTGTTGATGATGAATTGTTAGTCTCTACACTTAATAATGGCATTTTTACCTTAGTAGATAATGAGTTAAAACAAATAATTAGTGACGAAAAATTAGTAAATACAAAAGTTATTTCTATTGATAAGTATAGAGAAGGGTTGTTGCTTACAACTTCATTAAAAGGCTGCTTCTTATATGATGGTAACGGATTAATTAAAACCAACTTTGAAGTGGATGACTACATTATTCAACACCAACTAAATGACTTTTCAATATTAGCAGATGGCAGAATGGTGTTTGGTACTATTAAAGACGGAATTTACTTAACTGATAGTAAAGGAAAAGTGCTTTTTCATTTAAGTAAAGAAAATGGACTTGTCAATAACACTGTTTTAAGGCATCATTTAGATGAGACTAATAAACTTTGGTTAGGTCTAGACAATGGTTTGGCGTCATTAGATTTAAGTAGTCATAATTATTTTTTTAATGATGTTTCAGGAAAGCTAGGAGCTGTTTATGACGTTATAGATTATAAAGGAGATATATACATAGGCAGTAACACAGGCTTATTTTATTTAGATAAAAAAAATAAACTTCAATTTATTGAAGGTTCTCAAGGACAAGTCTGGAATTTAAAAGAAATTAATGGAGAACTTTTTTGCGGTCATAACGATGGAACATTTTTAATTAAAGATAAAAAGCCTATACCTATAAGTAACTACACAGGAGGCTTAACAATAAAAAAAGTACCAGAACAGAAGAATGTTTACATTCAAGGGACTTATACTGGTTTAGTCACTTTTAAAAACGAAAATAATACCTGGAACTCACAGCGACTTGGAGGAGGAATTGCAATGCCAATTCGCTTTTTGGTTTTTGAAGACCAAAATACAGCTTGGGTTTCTCATGCTTATAAAGGACTTTATAAAGTGAAATTTAATGGTAATTATGATAAAATAACAAGTTTTAAAAGTTATGAAAATAAAGGTATTTGGTCGAGTTTTAATGTAAGAGTTTATAAAATTAAAAATGACATTTGTTTTAAAACTAATGACGGATGGCAAAAATATGAACCACTTTTAGATAGTATAGTTCCTCATAAATTACTAAATGAAAGTTTTGGAAAAGGAACACATATTATTTCTGAAGACAACGTAAAACGATTAGTCTTAAAAAATGAAAATGACGTTATAAGTTTTAAATCTCTGGCAATAGCAGAAGATGAGTTTTCATTGACTAGCAATTATTTTAAAAATAGGCTTATTGTGGGTTATGAAAATGTTTCAAAAATTAGTGACTCTACCTATGCTTTAAATTTAATTGATGGTTTTATGCTTATTGACGATAGGTTAAATGAAACTCTAAAAATGGAACAGCCACAGGTAGAAATGGTTGAAATTAATAAAGAACCTGTTGCTATTAATGAAGAAAAACCAATAGAACTTAAGTTTAATCAAAGTGTTGGTGTATCTATATCTTCAGCTAAATCTGATAACCATTTTTTTGAATATGCTTTTCTTGGGATTGACTCCTCTAAGTGGAATAGAATGGAAAATCATAAACTAGAATTATCCAACCTTAACCATGGAGAATATGATATAGCTATAAGAGCAAGTAATGGATTTGGCGAAACTTCGCCTGTTAAAGAATTAAAAATTAACATACTTCCGCCATGGTATAAAGATGATATAGGTTTTGCGTTATACACATTTTTAATTCTCTTAACCTTATTGGTAATTTTCATTTTACACAAACGAAAAATTATTAAAGAGCAAAAAATACTCGAATTAAAGTTTGAAAAGCAACAAGAGGAACTACTCAAAGAAAAAACCTTAGAAAACGAGAAACGTATAGTGCAGTTAAAAAATGAATCGCTTCAAAATGAAATAAAGCTAAAGAGTAAGCAATTAGCAAATACTGCTATGGCTTTAGTTAAAAAGAACGAAACCTTGCAAGAGATTAAGCAAGAATTAGTAGGTAACAAAACAAGTTTTGACAATTACTACTCATACAAAAAGCTATTGAAAAAAGTAGATGGTTCAATTGCACATAAAGATGAATGGAAAGTTTTTGAGTATAACTTTAATCAAGTTCACGAAGAATTCTTCAAAGGTTTAAAGGAAAACCACCCGCAATTAACACAAAAAGACTTAAAGATTTGTGCCTACATCAAAATGAATTTATCCACTAAAGAGATTGCGCCATTGATGAATATTTCGGTAAGAGGCGTAGAAACACATAGATACAGGTTAAAAAAGAAGCTTGATTTAGAAAATGACATTTCTTTGACTGATTATTTGCTAAATTTTAAATAATCACTACTTATTTTTATCTAAATCTTATTTTTTAATACGTCATTAATACGTCATTTATCGTTTTCGTTAGTCTTTTAGCGTACTTCTTTGTAAATTTAAAGTACGTCAAACGTTGATTTTAAGCGGAGTTTCACTTTTGTTAATTCAAATGGCGTAATTAAAATGTAAACAACACTATTTCGTCAAACGCTTAGATTATTAATTTAGAAGTCGAAAACTAACTCATTCTAATTATTAATTTATGAAAACTAAATTCAGTTTATTATTACTTTTATTTTTCTCTCTTGTCTCATGGAGTCAACAAATAGAAGTAAATGGTCAAGTGACCGCTGCAAGTGATGGATTACCATTGCCAGGTGTAAGTGTTATTGTCGATGGAACAAATCGAGGAGCATCCACCGATTTAGATGGTAGATATACCATAAGTGTAGCACTAGGTGAGGTGTTGCAATTTAGCTACATAGGCTTTAAAACACAAAAAATTACAGTTGGTAGTCAAACAACTTTAAATGTTGTTTTGGCCGATGATGTTGAAGCTTTAGAAGAAATTGTAGTTATTGGATATGGTACACAAACCAGAAAAGAAGTAACTGGTGCAATTGCAAGTGTATCTGGTGACGAATTATTAAAACAACCAGCTGCTAACGCCTTACAGTCAATACAAGGTAAAATGACTGGTGTTAATATTGTAAATACTAATGCTCCAGGTAGTCAACCTAATATTATTATTAGAGGTATTGGTACTGCAGCAGGAGGTGATGATCCTTTATATGTAGTAGATGGTGTACAAGTTAACAGTATTACCAATATAAACCCTGCTGATATTGAGTCTTTTGATGTACTTAAAGATGCTTCATCAGCAAGTATTTATGGTATGAATGCTGCTAATGGAGTTGTAATTATTACAACAAAAAAGGGTAAACAGGGTAAGATGAAAATTGAATTATCTTCTTTTTATGGAGCTAAGTCAATGCTAAACCCAGTTGAAATGGCTAACTCTAGTCAATATGTTAGATATTTTAATGAAAATCAAGTAGCTATTGGTGAAACAGCATTTTTATCACCAAACCAACCTCATGATACCGACTGGTATGATGAATTAACAGACATAGGGTTTAGTAACTCTAACAACATAGCTATCTCAGGAGCAAGTGACGATTTTAGCTATTTTTTTAGTTTCAACAATTATAATGAAGATGGTATTTTAGATAATGATGACTATAACCGTAATACTCTAAGAGCAAACAATAGCATTGAGTTATTTGATGATCGATTAAAAATATCTTCAAATATTAGTGCATCTTTTATCAGGTCTTTCCCAAAACCATTTGGAGCATTTAATGCAGCTTACAGACAAGCACCTGTAATTCCTGTGTATTATGAAACAGGACAATATGGTCAATCGTTTTGGAATCAATCAACTGGTATTGCAACTTACTTAGGAAACCCAGGAGAAATTATTGACAGATTAAACTCTACAGGTAACCCAATTATGGCTGTTGATTTTGCAAATGAAAAAAACAATACTACAGACTTACAAGGAAGTATTCAAGCAGATTTACAAATTACTGACTACTTAAAAGCTTCCGCTAGATATACTGCTACAAAATCGTTTAACAAGTCAAGAGCATTTAATGATACAAGAGGTCAATGGTTAGCAGGAGATCCTACTAGAACAGATGAGGAGTTTCAAACTAATCAAGATAACAACCCATCAGTAGTATCATGGGCAGACAATAGCTTGTTTTATCAAAACTCTGAAAGTTATAGATATAACGTAGAAGGATTTTTAACTTTCGATAAAACCTTTAATAGTGTACACAATGTAAATGCTGTTGTTGGTCTTTCAAGAGGACAAAGAAACGATGTGTACACAATGAATGCAACTGGTTACGGTGTGCCATTACAAGAAAACTATTGGAGCATAAACTTTGCGGACGATGGATATGAAAAAGTTGTAAACCAGTTTTATACTACACCAACAAGAGAGCAGTCTTATTTTGGTAGAGTAATGTATAATTATGATGAAAAATATTACATCCAAGCAAATGTAAGAAGAGATGGCTCTAGTAACTTTAGAAACGATAATAACGAAGAGTACTATGATAACTTCCCAGCAGTAAGTTTAGGCTGGGCATTATCAAACGAAGAGTTTTTTAATGTGCCATCAATCAATTACCTAAAATTAAAAGCAGGTTGGGGGCGTGTAGGTAACTCTAGAGTACCATTTAACCAAACAACAATAACAACTAGTGCAGGTAGTAACAGTGTTAACTATGTGTTTGGAGCAAATCAAGATTTGGCATTTGGAGCAGCATTTGGAGCTGAAACATTCCCAATTTCATGGGAGGTGACTGAGGAGTTAAATGCAGGTTTTAACCTAAGTGCATTAGATAACAGATTAGATTTTGAATTTAACTATTATGACAGAAATACTGAAAATGCAGTATTGTTAGTAACGCCAATATATACAACCGAAGGTTCTTTAAGCTCTTACGATCATGGAGCAGAAGTATCAAACAAGGGTATTGAGATTAATCTAGGTTGGAAAGATTACATTGGAGAAGATTTCTCGTATAACATTGGTGCAGTGTTCTCAACTAATAAAAACAGAGTTGAAAATGTAAAATCTGCTTATGATGGACAAGTTGGAGGAAGTTTAGGAAATGGACAAATAACTAAACGATTAGAAGAAGGACAACCATTATATGCATGGTGGATGTACGAAGTAGAAGGCGTTTGGCAAAACGAAGATGAAATAAATAACAATGCTAGTATATCAGGAGCTTTACCAGGTCACTTACGCTACAAAGATCAAAACGAAGATGGTGTTATTGATGATAAGGATAAAAAGTTTTTTGGAACATACTTACCAACGTTTTCTTACGGTCTTAACTTAGGATTCAATTATAAAAACTTTGATTTAATTGTTGAAGGTTATGGAGCTGGAGGAAATAAAGTTTACAATGGATTAAAAGGAACTAGAATTAATGGAGGAGAGAACATTACTGCAAATGTGTATAACACAAGATGGAATGGAGAAGGATCTACAAATACTAATCCAGGAGCAAACAGAGACTCTTACGCATCTAACTATTACCTAGAAGACGGAGACTTTTTCAGAATTAATAATATTACTGTAGGCTACACATTGAAAAATGTTTTAAGCGGAGTAAATTCTTTAAGAATATATGCAACAGCGCAAAACCCTTTTATGTTTACTGAATATACAGGATTCACTCCTGAAATAGTAGGAGGAGCAGGAGGTAGTGCAGCAAATACATCAGGTATAGAGCTGTCTGCTTATCCAAACCTTAAAACATTTTTATTTGGTGTTAACATTGAATTATAAAAAAAACGAATTATGAAACTAAAAGAAATAAAATTTGGAATACTACTATCCTCATTATTAATGATAGTGAGCTGTAGTGATGATTATTTAGATGTAGACAGTAGAGCTGAAATTGATGCAGCTGATATTGGTGAAGCTATACCACCAGAGCAAATGGTAAATGGTATATACGGAATGCTAACAGATTGGAATTACGCTTTCTCTTATTTAGGAATTACTGAAATTATTTCTGATAACGCTGATAAAGGTAGTTCTGCTTCTGATACAGGTACTGATAAACACCAGTTAGATGCATTAGAGCATACAACTACAGGACCTTCAATTAGATCTATGTGGGAACATTGGTATAAAAGTATTGGTAGAGCAAGTATTGCTATTAACTATACTGAAAACTTTGGATTAACTGATCAGTCGTATAGAGACAGACTAATTGGTGAGGCTAAATTTTTAAGAGCATTAAACTACTTTTGGTTAGTACGTTCTTTTGGAGATGTGCCTTTACAACATGTTGATTATGTTGTACGTCAACCTAAAAATGATGTATACGAGTTTATAGAGCAAGATTTATTAGACGCAATCGATATGCTACCTGAAAAGAGTGAGTACAGTGCTTCAGATTTAGGTAGAGCAACAAAAGGAGCAGCTCAAGGATTATTAGCTAAAGTATACATGTACCATGAAAAATGGCAAGAAGCTTATAATATGGCAACAATAGTTGCAACAGATCCACAATATAACCTTCATCCTAATTATGAAGAAATCTGGAGAGCTTCTCAAGAAAACGGAGTTGAATCACTTTTTGAAGTTCAAGCTAGAGGAGAGTCAATTGCTCATGGTGTACAACAATATTCTCAAACTCAAGGTGCTAGAGGTACTGGAGGTTGGGGCTGGGGCTTCAACACGCCTTCTCAAAATCTTTTAAATGCTTTTAATGCTGAAGGAGATGTAATTCGTAGAGATGCTACAATAATCTTTGCCGGAGAAACACTATGGGATGGAAGACAAGTTAGTGCTGCAGCTGAAAACCCAATGTATAATGAAAAAGCATACTCAAGCGCTAATGCTGGAGCTGGCGATGGAGACAAAAATGTTAGAATTCTTCGTTATGCTGATGTATTATTAATTCAAGCAGAAGCAGCTTTACATGTAGGGGAAGATGCAGCAACACCTCTAAACAGAGTTAGAAATAGAGTTAACCTTACTCCAATCAATTCTCCAACATTTAACGATGTATGGAAAGAAAGAAGATTAGAACTAGCTTTTGAACACGACCGTTGGTTTGACTTAGTAAGAACAGGTCAAGCGCAAAGCGCTATGGCTGCAGATGGTAAAACATTTGTTGTAGGAAAACATGAGTTATTCCCTATCCCAGACCTTCAGTTGATTCAAACACCTGAAATGACTCAAAATCCAGGTTGGTAATACAAATTTAAAAATGACCTAAAACACCTATGATTAATAGCGTGTAGAAATCTTTGAATTAGTCTTTATTGCTTTAGCTGCATTTAATAAATGTAGCTAAAGCTTATTCTAACTTTGCTAATGAAATCAATCCATCAAAATAAAATTTTTGTTTTGACAGCTATTCTTTTGTCGATTTTTAGCTGTAAAAACAATACCGAAAACAAAGAAAACTCTGAGTTAGCTTTACCTAATAATACTAAAGTTGAATTAACCGAAAATCAACTGTTAGACACTATTCAATATCAGACATTCAATTACTTCTGGGATGGTGCAGAACCTAATTCAGGATTGGCAAGAGAACGTATTCACATGGATGATAAATACCCTTCATCACCAAAAAATACAGTTACAACTGGAGGAAGTGGTTTTGGGCTTATGGCAATTTTGGTTGGTGTTGAGCGTGGTTGGATTACTAGAGAACAAGCCTTCAATAGATACACTAAAATTGTAAACTTCCTTGAAAAAGCTGATCGTTTTCATGGTGCTTGGTCTCATTGGATAGATGGTGAAACAGGAAAAATGTATCCATTTGGAAAGAAAGATAATGGAGGAGATTTAGTTGAAACAGCGTTTTTAATACAAGGCTTACTTACTGTTTCAGAATATTTCAAAGACGGAAACAAACAAGAGCAACAATTAGTCGCCAAAATAGATAAACTTTGGAAAGAAGTTGAATGGAATTGGTATACCAAAGGAGGTGAAGACGTCTTGTATTGGCATTGGTCGCCAGAATACGGTTGGGATATGAATTTTCCTGTAGGCGGTTATAACGAATGCCTAATTATGTATGTGCTTGCAGCAGCATCACCAACGTATCCAATTACAAAAGAAGTTTACGAAAAAGGTTGGGCAAGAAACGGAGCTATTGTTTCCAAAGATTCATATTATGATGAAGAATTAGTTTTAGACTATTTTGAACATAGCGATGCACCAATAGGTCCTCTATTTTGGGCACATTATTCATACTTAGGTTTAAACCCAAATGGTCTTACAGATCAATTTGGCGATTACTGGAAACTGACTCAAAATCACGCTAAAATACATTACAAGTACGCTATAGATAACCCTAAAAATTACAAAGGTTACGGAAAAGATATTTGGGGATTTACCTCAAGCTATTCCGTAAAAGGTTACGCAGGTCATAGACCTGGAGACGATCTAGGTGTAGTATCACCAACAGCTGCGTTATCCTCTTTTCCTTATACACCAAAAGAGAGCATGCAAATGCTAAAAAACCTTTATAAAAACCACGATAGTTTAGTAGGTAAATATGGTCCTTATGATGCTTTTAGTTTAGAACATAATTGGTACGTACCAAGATATTTGGCAATTGATCAAGGTCCAATTCCAGTAATGATTGAAAATTACAGAACAGGTTTGTTCTGGGATTTATTTATGAAAAATAAAGACCTGCAAAACGGTTTACAAAAACTAGGTTTTAAATACGAAAACAAAAGCTAAATGAAGACATTCTGTTTTATATTATTATTAATTTTTTTTAGTTGCGGTTCTAGCGATGAATCTACATATCAAGAAAATAATGATCCTGTAGATGACGAAGTGCCAACAGATGATGATCCTGTTGTAGTTAATCCTCTAACTGATGATCAAATAATGAATTTAACCCAGCGAGAAACCTTCAAGTATTTTTGGGATTATGCTGGTACTAATTCTGGTGCAGCTAAAGAACGTTATCATCCTAACAATCCGTCAGATAGTCAAAATGTAATTACAACTGGCGGAAGTGGTTTTGGACTTATGGCTATTTTGGTAGGTATAGAGCGTAATTATATTTCTAAAACTCAAGGTGTACAACGTCTAACACAAATACTCAATTTCTTTGAAAATGCTGATCGTTTTCATGGAGCATGGTCACATTGGATAGATGATGGAACAGGAGCTACAATTCCTTTTAGTACGCAGGATAATGGAGGAGATATTGTTGAAACAGCATTTTTTGCTCAAGGCTTAATTTGCGTGAAAGAATATTTTAAAAACGGAACAACTGAAGAACAAGCTTTAGCAAACCAAGCTGATGCGCTTTGGAAAGGTGTCGAGTGGGATTGGTATACTGATAACCAAAATAAATTATTATGGCATTGGAGTCCATCAGGTGAGTTCGCCATAAACTTAGAATTAAAAGGTTATAACGAAACTTTAATAGCATTTATTCTTGGTGCTGCATCACCTGACTATGCAATTTCTTCAGATGTATACCATCAAGGATGGGCAAGTAGTGGAAGTATTGTGTCTTCATTAAGTCAATATAGTATTCCACTGATATTAGATCATGCAGGTTCAGGGACTGGTCCTTTGTTTTGGGCACATTATTCATACTTAGGATTAAACCCTTCAAACCTAAACGACCAGTATGCTAACTATTGGAACTTAAATGTTAATCATACCAATATTAATTATCAGCATTGTGTTAGTAACCCTCATAACTTTGCCGATTATGGTCCAGATTGTTGGGGATTAACAGCAAGTTATAGTCGTAATTCCGATGGTTCTGTAGGTTATTCTGCTCACGAACCAGAAAATGATAACGGTACAATTTCGCCAACAGCAGCTGTGAGTTCTATTCCATATACGCCTGAGAAATCATTAGCAGCAATGCATTATTTCTACAATAACGATTTAATGGGACCAGCTGGTTTTTATGATGCATTTAGCCCGCAATATAATTGGGTAACAGAGCGCTACTTGGCAATAGACCAAGGTCCGCAAATCATCATGATAGAAAATTACCGTACAGGTTTACTGTGGAATTTATTTATGCAAAACGAAGACGTACAAAACGGATTAGACACACTAGGATTCACCTATTAAACTCACTAAAAATGAAACACATTAAAACGCAAATTACTTTTTGTCTGCTACTAATGACATCACTAGCATTTGCACAAAAAGATCTTTATAAAGAAAAGGTTCATATTAAAGGCAAAGACACGCTTAAGTACCGTATTATGTACCCTGAAAATTTTTCAGAAGACAAACAATATCCTGTTTTATTATTTCTTCATGGTGCTGGCGAACGTGGAAATGATAACCAAAGACAGTTAGCACACGGAAGTAAATTATTTGCAGACAAAACCAATCGTGGTGCATTTCCTGCAATAGTAATTTTCCCGCAATGTCCAAAAGATAGTTACTGGTCTAATGCAGATGTAGATCGGTCATCTTTTCCAATAAAATTAGTGTTTCCTAAAGATAAAGAAGCTACAAAACCAATGCAATTGGTTATAGATTTAATGCAAGAAGTTACCAGCAAAGACTATGTAAATACAGACAAAGTTTATGTTGGCGGATTATCTATGGGAGGCATGGGAACATTCGAAATTCTATCAAGACAACCAGACATGTTCGCTGCTGCTATCGCTATTTGCGGTGACGGTAATGCCGAACTAACTAAAAACTACGCAACAAAAGTAGATTTATGGGTGTTTCATGGTGCAAATGATGATGTTGTAGACCCAAAAGGTTCAATAAAAATGGTTAATGCTATTCTAGAAAATGGCGGAAAACCGAATTTCACTTTATACTCAGATGCAAATCACAACAGTTGGGATCCTGCTTTTGCAGAACCTGAATTATTAACATGGCTTTTCTCTAAATCAAAAAAATAAATAATGACAACGCTTAAACTTACTAACATAAAATCCCTAGCAATAGGTTTTGGGTTACTAACTGCTATATCGTGCAATACCAATAGCAACAAAACTACATCGGCAAAAAGCGATAACCCATATCAAACTAAAGTAGATTCTATTATCGGGTTAATGACTTTAGATGAAAAAATTGGTCAATTAAACCTTCCTGCTACAGGTCCAATTACAACAGGTGCTTCAAAAAGTACTGATGTTGTAAAAAAGATTGAAGACGGTAAAATTGGTGGTCTTTTCAATATTAAAGATCCAAAAAATATTTATGAAGTTCAGAAAATTGCAGTTGAAAAAAGCCGACTTGGTATTCCACTTATTTTCGGAATGGATGTAATTCACGGTTTTAAAACCACATTCCCAATTCCGTTAGGTTTATCTGCCTCTTGGGATATGGACATGATTGAAAAAACAGCACAAATTGCAGCTAATGAAGCTAGTGCAAACGGTATTAACTGGACCTTTTCCCCAATGGTAGACATTTCTCGAGATCCACGTTGGGGACGCGTTTCCGAAGGAAATGGTGAAGATCCTTTTTTAGGTAGCGCTATTGCTCGCGCTATGGTTCGTGGCTATCAGCAAGATGATGTGGCTGCAAATAATACCTTAATGTCTTGTGTAAAACACTTTGCATTATATGGTGCGCCAGAAGCAGGTAGAGATTACAATACAGTAGATATGAGCCGTATTCGTATGTATAACGAATATTTAGCGCCTTACAAAGCTGCTGTAGACGAAGGTGTTGGTTCTGTAATGGCATCGTTTAACGAGATTGATGGTGTTCCTGCAACTGGAAACAAATGGTTATTAACAGATTTACTTCGTGATGATTGGGGATTTGATGGTTTTGTAGTGTCTGATTATACTGGTATTTACGAAATGCGTGCACACGGAATGGGTGACGAATACGATGTAACGTCACTAGCATTAAAAGCTGGATTAGATATGGATATGGCTGGTGATTCGCCAAATATTAAAGCCTCTTTTACGCATGCTTTAAAAGGCGCTTTAGACCAAGGTAGAATTTCTATGGAAGATATTGATACTGCTGTAGCACGTGTGTTAACCGCAAAATATCAATTAGGTTTATTTGACAATCCTTACAAATATTGCAGTGAAGAGCGTGCTAAAAACGAAACTTACACACAAGAAAATAGAGATTATGCACGTCTTGTTGGTGCAGAATCTTCAGTATTATTAAAAAATGATAATCAGCTTTTACCATTAAAAAAATCTGGTACTATTGCTGTTATTGGTCCGTTAGCTAAAGCTAATAGTAATATGGCTGGTACTTGGTCTGTATCTACAGATCATCAAAGTTCTATTTCAGTTTGGGACGGTTTACAACAAACCGTTGGTAACGATGTTAATTTGTTATATGCAAAAGGAAGTAATGTAGATTACGATTTAGATTTAGAAAAACGCGTTACAATGTTCGGTAAAGATATCCCAAGAGATGGAAGAACCGATCAGCAAATGCTTGATGAGGCTTTAGCAATCGCTAAAAAATCTGATGTTATTGTAGCTACTATTGGTGAGTCTGCTGAGTTTAGTGGAGAAAGTAGTAGTCGCACAGATTTAGGCATTCCGCAAGTTCAAAAAGATTTATTACAAGCCTTATTAAAAACAGGAAAACCGGTTGTTTTAGTACTGTTTACAGGTAGACCTCTAACGTTAGTTGAAGAGAGTGAAACTGTTCCGGCAATCCTTAATGTTTGGTTTCCTGGTAGCGAAGCTGGTTTATCCATTTCAGATGTGCTGTTTGGTGATGTTAACCCTTCAGGAAAATTAACGGCAACATTCCCAAGAAATGTTGGTCAAGTTCCGTTATTCTATAATCACAAAAATACAGGTCGTCCATTAGGAAACGACGAAGGTCATTTTGAAAAATTCAAAACCAATTATTTAGATGTTCGTAACGAGCCTTTATATCCGTTTGGTTACGGATTAAGCTACACTACCTTTGAGTATGGTGATCTTAAATTAGATAAAACATCAATGTCTCAAAACGATACAATTAATATTTCGGTAGATATTACAAATACTGGTGACTACGACGGAAAAGAAGTAGCTCAATTATATATAAGAGACTTAGTTGGCAGTGTAACAAGACCTGTAAAAGAGCTAAAAGGCTTCCAAAAAGTATTCATTAAAAAGGGTGAAACTGTAACAGTTACTTTTAAAATTTCGGTTGAAGACTTAAAATTCTACAACTCTAATTTAGATTTTGTTGCAGAACCTGGTGAATTCCAAGTTGCTATCGGAACAAACTCTGATGTTGCATTAAAAAATTCATTCAAACTTTTAGATTAATAGCTAATTATTATGCCACACATAAAATATAAGACGTTTTCCCTAGTTTTAATGGCGTGTGTGGCTTCCCTTTTTTTAAGTCACGCACAATCTAAAATCATCAATTCGGGTTGGCAATATTCCGAGGATAAAACCCATTGGCAAACCGTAAATATTCCACATACGTGGAATGATAAAGATGCTTTTGATGACGAGTCTGGTTACCGTCGTGGCTTAGGCTACTACAAAAAGCAAATCTATGTGTCTTCTCAAGATAAAGACCAGATTTTCTATCTAAAATTTAACGCTGTAAATCAGGAAGCGACTGTTTTTATTAATGGAAAAAAAGCAACCAATCACAAAGGTGGTTACACAGCGTTTAATTTTGAAATTACATCGCTTTTAAACTTTGATGCTTATAATTTAATTGAAGTTGAAGTCGATAATGCTCACAACGACAACATTCCGCCATCAGATGCAGATTTCACCTTTTATGGTGGTATTTGTCGTAATGTGGAATTGATTAAAGTCCCAAAACAGCATTTTAGTTTAAAGGATTTTGCATCCGATGGTTTTTATGTCAATTATTACAACGTTTCCAACGACAAAGCTGGTGTAAAAGTTGACGTATTAATAGATAATTTTGAAACCAAAACCGATGCACATTTATATCTTGAAATTTTAGATGCCGAAGGAAATCGTATTAGAGAAGAACATCAAGGATTAACTTTAAAATCCAATAAAACCGAAATCGTAAAGGTCACGTTTCCTGAAATTAAAAACCAAAAATTGTGGTCACCAGACAATCCATATTTATACAAATTACAACTAACCTTAAGTGATAAAAACGGAACCATTTTAGATCAAAAACAGTCTAATTTAGGCTTTCGTTGGGCAACTGTAGATCCTGAAAAAGGCTTTTTTCTTAACGGAAAACCAATAAAATTAATTGGTGTAAATAGTCATCAAGATTATAAAGATTATGGTAATGCAGTACCCATTGAGCTACAAAAACAAGATATTCATCTTATTAAAAATATGGGTGCAAATGTGATACGTTTTGCACATTATCCGCATTCTAGAGAATTATACAAACTTTGTGACGAACTTGGTATTTTGGTATGGACTGAAATACCAATAGTAAATAAAGTGACCGATTCTGAAACCTTCTTTGAGGTCTCACATACAATGCAAAACGAGCACATCAAACAATATTACAATTACCCAAGTGTAGTAATGTTTGGATATATGAACGAAATTTTTCTGCGTTTAGCATTCGATAGAAAATCGTCTGATAAAGAAAAAGAAGCTCTAAAAACAACGACTTTAAAACTCGCCAACCAGCTAGAAGATTTAACCCGAAAATTGGCACCTAACCACATTACAGTTATGGCTGGTCATTTAAACGAAGTTTATAACGATACTGGCATAGCAGATTTACCAATGCTGTTTGGTTGGAATCTGTACTTTGGTTGGTATGATGGGCAGATTGAAGATTTAGGTAAATTCTTGGACCAACAACATCAACGCTATCCAAAACGTTCGTTATTGTTGTCGGAATATGGTCCTGGTGCAGATGTTAGAATCTTTACCAAAACACCCAAAAAGTTCGACTTTTCCACCAATTATCAAGCAAAATTGCATCAATCGTATTACAAACAGATTACAGACAGACCATTTATGACAGGAATGACAACGTGGAATTTTGCCGATTTTGGTTCAGAATTTCGTGGTGATGCCATTCCGCACGTCAACCAAAAAGGACTTGTGCAGTACGACCGAACACCAAAAGACATTTACTATTGGTACAAATCAGTTTTAGATAATAAAAAACCATTCATACATATCTCAACAGATTATTTAAAGCAACTAACAGTTTTAGAAAATGAAACTGTTCCTATCCAAATATATTCAAATCAAAATGACGTCAATGTCAGTTTGAATGGTCACAATTTAGGTGATTTTAAAGTTGAAAACGGTGTTATTTCTATTGATATGTCTTTCAAAAATGGAAATAATTCTATTAGAGTTTCAACAGGAACCATTTCCGAAGAAAAAACAATAAAAGTTAATCGTATTGAAGTTTTTGATTTTAAAAACTTCAAACGTTTCGGTATCAATTTAGGTGCGCATTTCAACTTTTATGATAAAACACAAAACATCACATTTGTACCAGACCAAGCGTATAAAAAAGGATGGTTTGGATATAAAGATGGTTTAGCTTTTGGGATGACCAAAGATAAAAATCAAGGTCTGCCACATAACATTAAGAACACCGATGCAGAACCGTTATTTCAAACCTTATTGGAAGGTTGCACAGAATATCAACTGGACGTTCCTGAAGGTAACTATAAGGTAAAATTATATTTTGTAGAGCCACAAATTAAACCAACTGAAAATATTTATAACCTTTCAAAAGTAACTTCAAGAAATACTAGAACACAGCGCATTTTTGATGTGTATATTAACGATACATTAATAGAAGAACAATTGAACTTGGCTCAAGCTTATCCAGAAAAATATGGTATAACGCTGCAGGCAACTATTCAAACAAAAAAAGGATTAACTTTAAAACTCAACGCTATTGAAGGTTTACCTGTAATTAGCGGTATTTTAATTGAAAAACTAGACTAAATGAAATTAGTAATAAACGTATTTATTTTCTTTTTTGTGTTAACAATTTCGGCACAAAACAAAGCGACTTACACCTACTCGATCAAAGGAAAAGACACATTAAAACTAGACGTTTACACACCAGAAAACATCAAAAAAACAGACACGTTACCTGTATTGCTTTGGATGCATGGTGGCGGATTTTCAGGTGGTCATAGAGAATACATAGATGATGAAAATTTAGTTAAATATGCAGCGAAAGAGCAGAATTACATTGGTATTTCCATTTCGTACCGTTTGCTAAGAAAAGGTACAAAAACAGGTTTTGGTTGCGATTGTAGTAAGGACGAAAAGCTTGAGACCTTTAAACAAGCTGCTATCGATTATATGGATGCTGCAAAATATGTAGTTGAACACGCTAACGAGCTTCAAATTGATACTACAAAAATCATTGCTGGTGGTAGTAGCGCTGGTGCTGAAGGCATTCTAAATGCAGTTTTTATGCGCGAGTATTTTTTAGATAATGCCGAAGCGTATAGCAATGTAAAATTCGCTGGTGCTTTTTCTTGCGCTGGTGCTATTGTAGATGCAAGTTATATGACGCCAGAAAACGCTGTGCCAACTGTGTTGTATCACGGTACAAAAGACCAATTGGTACCTTACGGAAATGCGCCACACCATTATTGCGCGCCAACAAAGGATGGTTATATAATGCTAGATGGTTCTAAAATTATTGCTGATAAATTAGAGGAATTTGAAACGTCTTTTTATTTCAATATTGTTAAAGAAGCACGTCACGAAATTTCCAGAATTCCTTATGAAGAATTGGATATTGTGTTCAACTTTTTTGAGCGTACAGTGATTAACGATGAGGTTGTTCAAACTAAAATTATAAAAACGAAAAAGTAATGTATTTTTTGAATACAAATAAAAGCGTCAGTTCGAGTATTTCGACCCAAAAGTCGAAATGTATCGAGAACAAGAGTATTGGTAATGCTCTGTTTATTTTTATACTATCATTTTTTTTATTGACACTCCTATCTTGTAAAGATAAACATAAAAAGGATGTCAGTTCGAGCGCAGTCGAGAACATAACAAGACCAAACATCATTTACATTATGGCAGACGACCATGCTGCACAAGCCATTAGTGCGTATGGTCATCCTATTGGTCAACTGGCACCAACACCAAACATTGATAGATTGGCAAAAAACGGTGCGATTTTCAAAAATAATTTCTGTACCAATTCTATTTGCGGACCAAGTCGTGCTGTAGTTTTAACCGGGAAACATAGTCATATTAATGGATTTAGAATGAATGGCGACCGTTTTGATGGTTCACAACAAACGCTTCCAAAATTATTGAAAGAGTCAGGTTACAATACTGCAATTGTCGGTAAATGGCATTTACACGGATATCCTGAAGGTTTTGACCACTGGAATATTTTAAACGACCAAGGGAACTATTACAATCCGCAGTTTATTAAGATTCAAGATACAGTTCACATCAACAAAAAACACATTGATACCACTGCGCATTGGACAACCAAATTACCAGATACCACTGTGGTTAAAGGTTATGCAACCGACTTAATTACAGATTATGCAATTGATTACATAGATGAAAAGAAAAACAGCGACCAGCCTTTCTTTTTAATGGTGCATCACAAAGCGCCACATCGTAATTGGATGCCAGCGTTACGTCACGTTAATAAGTACGATTCGGTGCAATTTCCGTTACCTGACACGTATTTTACAAAGCATGAAAATTCAACAGCATCAAAAGAGCAGTTACAGACTATCTATCGTGATATGTACGAAGGTCACGACCTTAAAATGACCAAAGAAAAAGGCAATCCAGAATTGGCTTGGAATCCTTGGAAAACAGATTTTGAACGTATGACACCAGAGCAACGTGCAGCTTGGGATAAAGCCTATCAACCAAAAAATGATGCATTTCACGATGCTAATTTATCTGAAAAGGCGTTAGCAGAATGGAAAGGACAACGTTATTTACAAGAATATTTATCAACAATAGCTTCGGTAGATGAAGGTATCGGGAAGATATTAGATTATTTAGATGCTAATGGTTTAACCGAAAACACCATTGTTGTGTACACATCAGACCAAGGGTTTTATTTAGGCGAAAAAGGATGGTTTGATAAGCGATTTATGTATGAAGAATCCTTAAAAATGCCATTATTAATCCAATATCCTGAAAAAATCAAACCAGGAACTGTTGTTGAAGGCTTAACCCAAAACCTAGACTTTGCTGAAACCTTTTTAGATTTTGCAAATGTTGATATACCTAATGATATGCAAGGAAAATCCTTTGCAGGTTTATTAGATGGCACTGAAAACAAAGAAGGTTTTAGAGATGCGGTTTACTACCATTATTACGATTATCCAGCATTCCATATGGTTAAAAAGATGTATGGTGTTCGTACCAATCGTTATAAGTTAATTCACGTGTACGACGATATTGATGAGTGGGAATTATACGATTTACAAACCGACCCAAAAGAGTTAATCAACCTTATCGATGACGAAAATTACGACGAGATTGAAACCAAATTAAGAACACGTTTAGCCGAATTACAACAACAATATAAAGTTACCGAAAAAGAATTTGAAAAAGCGCCAAAGCAACGTGTTGATAATGCTTACAGGCAATTTGACAGATTAAGAGGTAACACAGGATCAAAATATCATCATCATTAAAATGAAACATCTCTGATTAATCTCAAGTCACTTAGTGAGCATATTAATAAGATGTTCCATCTGACGATTGAAAAACAATAAAAATTAACAGATGAAATTAAAACATAGCATACAACTCGCATTCGTAATTATAGCAATGGTATCTTGTAAACAAAAACAAGAAAATACTATTGTTATAGAAGATAATAAAACTGAAACAGCAACAATAGACACCACGCAAACCTACATCAATCCGTTAGATATTGATTACACCTATATGGTTTACAATTCTGCCAGAAATCAATCCTATCGTTCTGGTGCAGATCCAGCGGTTATAGAGTTTAAAGGCGAATATTATATGTTCGTGACACGATCTTTTGGGTATTGGCATTCTAAAGATTTAGTCAACTGGAAATTTATCAAACCGCAACAATGGTTTTTTGAAGGTAGTAATGCGCCAACAGCTTTCAATTATAAAGATTCACTAGTTTATTTTGCTGGCGATCCTGCTGGTTACGGAAGTATTTTATATACCGACGATCCTAAAAAAGGATTATGGTCACCAACAGCATCTATTTCAAATAACATTCAAGATTCCGAATTATTTATTGATGACGATGGTAAGTCGTATTTATATTGGGGAAGTTCTAACGTGCATCCTATCCGTGTAAAAATGCTGAATAAAGACGATCGCTTTTTAGAAACTGGTGTTAGAAAAGAGCTAATTAATTTAGATGAAGAAAAGCACGGTTGGGAACGTTTTGGTGAAAACAACTTTCATCCAACTTTAAAAGAAGGTTATATGGAAGGCGCGTCAATGACTAAACACAACGGAAAGTACTATTTACAATATGCAGCACCAGGTACGCAATTTAATGTCTATGCAGATGGTGTGTATGTTGGCGATTCGCCACTTGGACCTTTCACCTATATGAAAAATAATCCGATGAGTTTTAAACCTGGCGGATTTACCAATGGTGCAGGACACGGTATTACAGTAAAGCAAACCAACGGTCAATACTGGCATTTTGCGACGATGGCGTTGGCATCTAATGCACAATGGGAACGTCGTTTATGCATGTTCCCTACCTATTTTGACGAAGATGGTTTAATGTACAGCAATACCTCTTATGGCGATTATCCACGTTATGGCGCTAATCACCCAACAAAAGCCGGACAACATAATGGTTGGATGTTATTATCGTATAAAGGCAATGTAACAGTTTCATCTTCGCTTCAACAAATCATGAAATTTACGTCTAATGATGATGAAGTTGAAGTCAAAGAAATCCCAACAGAAACCAATGCTGAAGGGAAAATAACTTCAAAAGTTTTAACCGACGAAAACCCTAAAACCTTTTGGGTTGCCGAAGCTAATGACAATCAACAATGGATCACAATCGAATTGTTAAATGAAGGAACTGTACACGCTATTCAGTTAAATTACCACGATCACGAATCAGGAATTTACACACGTGTTGAAGGATTAAAACATCAATTTACTATTGAAACTTCTGAAGATGGAAAAAACTGGAAGACGGTTGTAGATAGAAGTAAATCTGAGATTGACGCACCAAATGCCTATCTTGTTTTAGATAAACCTGTAAAAGCAAAATACGTTAGATATAACAATATAAAAGTACCAGGAAACAACTTCGCGATGTCAGAGGTTAGAGTTTTTGGTTTAGGCTTAGGTGAAGCACCAAACAAGGTGTCAAATTTCAAAATTAATCGAGAAAAGGACCGCAGAGATATTTCATTTTCTTGGGATAAAGTTAAAGGTGCACAAGGGTATAACATACGTTGGGGAATTGCACCAAACAAATTGTACCAATCTTGGCAAGTTTACGATACCAACACGCATTTTATGCGCTGTTTGGATAGAGATACACCGTATTATTTTACCATTGAAGCATATAATGAAAACGGAATTTCGGAACAAACTGAAACGATTTCTGTAGAGTAAAGATGAATCAAATTTAATTTTATAAACGATAATAAATTTATTTTAAAACTGAATATTAACTTAATAATTATAAATATGAAAAATCTCACAACCAGCAAATTAATTAAGTTGGCACATTTTTGTCTTTGTGCATTCTTAGTTATCAATTTTTATTCGTGTAGTAGAACATCTGACGATTATACAACATCAAATTTAGAAACTGAAGCATTACTTGAAGGAGACTTAACTTTAGCGACAAGTTGTCAATATACAATTGTCCCAGAATTTAATAATGTTATTTTTCCATCAAGAAGCTACACTTGGTCAGCTGAACCTTCTAATTTAGTTGATTTTACTGTTGACCCATTAACATTTGCAATAACTATTCAAACACTTGCAGAGGGAACTGTGACATTGAGCTTAAACTCAGATGATGGTCAAGTTTCTTCATCTACTCAAGTAGTTATTGACGATGAAAATGATGGAATTTTAAAGATCTTAGCAATTGGTAATAGTTTTTCTGAAGACGCGTTAGAATCGCATTTTTGGGGATTAGCTAATGCTCAAGGTAAGCAAGTAATTGTAGGGAACATGTATATTGGTGGTGCAAACTTAGATACACACGCTACAAACGCATCATCTGATTCAAATAGTTATAGTTACAGAAAAATTGACCTAGATGGAACTCGTACAGTAACTTCTGGAGTTTCTATTTCTGAGGCTGTAGCTGACGAGAACTGGGACTATATTAGTTTTCAGCAAGCAAGTTATGAATCAGGACTTTTTGAAACCTTTATAAACCCACTTCCAATTGTTTATAATGCTGTAAAAAGTCATAATAGTAACCCATGTACTAAGTATATCTTACATAAAACTTGGGCTTACGCACAAAATTCAACGCATTCTGGTTTTGCAAACTATAACAATGACCAAATGACGATGTTTAACGGAATTATAGATGCTTACATTTTAGCTGAAAATTTAATTCCTGTAGAAATGGTTGTACCTGCTGGAACTGCAATTCAAAATGCAAGAACAAGCTTTTTAGGAGACGGATTTACAAGCGATGGTTATCACTTAAACGATTTTGGTAAATATATTGCTTCTTGTACTTGGTATGAAACCCTATTTGGTGAGTCGGTTATAGGGAATTCATATTCTCCAGATGGTATGTTGCCTTTGTATATAGAATTGGCTCAACAAGCAGCACACGAAGCAGTGTTGACGCCTAATGAAATTACTGAGTTAACTGATTATCAAGATCCAGGTGGAAATGGTATTTTAACTCAACCAGTATTCATTAACTTTTCTACTAGTGATAACCCTGATGGATGGAATGCTTATACAGGTTTTTTAGAAGGTGTTGCAATACCAAATATGATTTACACTAATGGACAGTTTACAGGAATTGAGGCTGCTACAACTTCTAGATTTAGAGGTGTTAATAATACTTCAGGAGCAGGATCTACAACTACTGATTTAAATATGGATGATTCAGTATCAAAATCTAATTTTTATTCTCATGCTTTAGCTTGGGGATCAAATGACCCAATTGAAGAGAGTATTATTGAGTTTTCAGGTTTTGAATCAAATGATACTTATGAATTTTGCTTCTTTGCTTCAAGAAATAGTGTAAGCGATAATAGAGATACTAAATATACTCTTGTTGGAGCTAACGAGCAATCAGCAAACTTAGACGCTGCAAATAATGCAACAAATACAGTTTGTATATCGAATGTACAAGCTGATGCTAACGGTAAAATTATCTTAAAGGTTGCAGCTGGAGATTCTAATAATAACGGAAACCAGTTTTATTATATTAATGCTTTAAGAATATCTCCACAATAAACTCATAAGTTTATACAATGAAAAAAGCCTCTTTAAATGTTTACATCAAATACATTTAAAGAGGCTTTTTTACTAAACTATTTATGCATAGATTTAAACATATATAAAGATTTTTATTTCATGATTATGAAGCGTTTTTTTACCATTATAGCTATAATTATTTCATTTTCGGCTACATCTCAAGAGCTGAAAATTATGAGCTACAACATAAAGTTAGATTACCCGAAAGAAGGTAAAAATAGTTGGACTAACCGAAAGCCTTTTATGATGAATCAAATCAAGTTTTATGAACCAGATGTTTTAGGTGTACAAGAGGCAATGCCAAATCAAATGAAGGATTTAGATGCTTTGTTGACCAATTATAGTTTTGTGGGTGTTGGTCGTGATGATGGTAAAGATGAAGGTGAGTATTCAGCAATATTTTACAGGAAGGATGACTTAGAAGTTTTAGAATCTTCAACATTTTGGTTGTCGCAAACACCAGATAGAGTAGGAATGGGTTGGGATGCAGTTTGTAATCGTGTGTGTACCTATGCCTTGTTTCAACATAAAACTACCAAGAAGAAATTTTGGGTATTTAATACGCATTTTGATCATGTAGGTAAGGAAGCACGTTCAAAAAGCGCTGTTTTAATTTTAGATAAAATTAAAAGCTTAAATACAGAAAATCATCCTGTGTTTTTAACTGGCGATTTTAATATGGAGCCTAATCACGAAAGTGTTGATTATATTACACAAACTTTAAAAGATTCTAAAATAGATACAGAATTAGATTTTGGTCCAGAAGGTACATTTAATGGATTTCATTTTGACCAACCTGTAACGCGAAGAATCGATTATGTTTTCGTTTCATTTGACGTTAAAATAAACAAATATGCAGTGTTAAGTGATAATTGGAATATGCAATACCCTTCAGATCATTTACCAGTACTAATAGAAGCGAGTTTTTAGTTCTGAATTAGTTTTAAATCAAAGCTTACAAGGACTTCATTGGACAGTTTGTTCTTAACTATTTTGGGGATTTTTATGTTAAAATCTGAAGCTAAAACTTTAAAGTTTCCTTTTAAAGTAATTGTGCTTCCTTTTTTTTGAATTGTTGCTGAAATATTATCAATTTTTTTGGTTTCTCCATGAAAGCTTAATTCGCCTTCAATTTTAATTTGCGTTTCGGTTTCAATTTCTGAAAGAGAAAAATCTACTAAATTTCCTTTAAATGTTGCCTTTGGAAATTTTGAGGTTTCAGCATAATTTTCATTGAAATGCTCTTCCATTAATGCGTTTTGAAACCTAAACCCTTTTACTAAAGCTAAAGCTGCAAACTCACCATTTTCTGTATTAAGTATTGCTGTTACTGAGTTATTGGTTGCTGCAACTTCTTCAAATGAAGGGACTGAAGCTTCAAAGTTTAGTATGCCTGTTTTAGTCAAAAATTTACCTTGAGAAAAACTTTGGAAGCTAATAAGCAGTATTATTAATAGTGTTTTTTTCATTATGTTTATTCTTCTAAGAGTCCATCGGTTTCCCATTGTATAACAATGTCTATTAGGTTTTGAGGTAATCTTGGGCCACCAAAAGGCATTAAAAATCCAGTGTCTTCTGATGAAATTCTGCTAATTAAGTCTCTGTTTTCAACAGCATTTTTTACATCTTCATAAGTTAGTAAAGGCATTGGAGCACTATTAACAGGAGGGTTGTTGTGACACGAAATACAGTTGTTGTCAATTATTGGTTTAACATCATTTACGTAGGTAATGTTCTCTATTATTGGAGTAGCATCAATTAAATCTTCTTCGCTAGCGTTGGTACAGCTATTAGTGACTATAAAAAGACAACTTATAATGAGTATTAATTTTTTCATTTTAAATTCTTAAAAAACTCTACTTAAATTAAATCCGAAATAAATATTACCATCACTCCAATCGCCGGTACTTTGTCCTAAAAACCCATTGGTGTTCATTGGTTGTGCATTGGTAAAATGCATTTGAAATACATGTCCTCCTGTTTCTAAATCGACACCTATTGAAAGCGGATTTTTAAAAGGAGAATTTGAAGCTCTGTTGAGGTGCCAACCATAATCTACATTTAAAGACCACCTGCTTGCAAGTTTATAACGACCACCAAAACCTAAAGCAAATTGTGAATTGTCTTGCTCATCAAATTGTACAAAATTGTCATGGAAAAAAGTAGGAGCAATCTCTAATGAAAGATTATGGTTTATTTTCCTTGAAGCTAATAATTGTACTGTATAGCCTAAACGGTGTTTGAACTCTAACTTAGGTAAATTGTCTTTTTCTAAAGCGGTATTTACAAGAATAGAATTATAACCAACGATAGTAAAAGGAAATCCATTGTCGTGTTGTGATACTAAGCGATATTTAATTGCGCTTTCATAAATTTTTTGGTAAGAACTACGAGAAACACTAATGTTAAATGCATCTGAAATACCATAAATAAAATTTAATCTAGTGACAGCATCATCAAGACCAAAAAAGGTGTCAAAACCGTTTTCGATACTTCCAAACCTGTGAGCAACCACAAAGGTGAATTCGTTTTTAGCAACCAGTTTTGTGGACTCAAAATTTACAATTTTGAGCCCTTTAAAAACCGCTATAGTTTTTTGATTTTCTAAAGAGTCTGTATCGATTTCGTCTAGCAAACTATCTTGAGAAAATGCAAGGAATGGGAATAATACTATTAAAAGAGTTCTATAGAGCACTTTTTCAATTTTTAATGAAACGTTTACTCTCTTTATTGCTTTCAGAAGTAACTGTAATAATATACATACCACTATTTAATGAAGAGACATCAAATGTTGCTAGGTTTGTATTGCTTATGTTTTTTGAATTTACTTGCTTACCTAAAAGGTTGTAAATTGCGACTTCTCCTGAAAAAGCACTTTGAGAAAAATTAAGGTTTAAAACAGTGTTTGTTGGATTTGGTGTTAGACTAAAGCTTGAAATGTTTTCAAAATCTTCTAGTCCTAATAAAGTATCCCAAAAAGGAGCTCCATTTTGCCCACCATTTCCAGTATATTCAAATGGAGGCGCAACATTAACAAAAGTTCCTGCTGTCCAAATTCCTTTATTTACCGCAACGACTTCTCGTTGATGTCCAGCAGAACCCCATTGCATATAGTCTTGCATAGCAACGGATGATGCAAAACTAGCAGAATTGTATAAACCTAACTCTGCATCATTAGGATTACTGATTACTGTGGTTATTACGGTTACATCAGCACCAGCTGCTAAGTTTAATGAGCCTTGAGTAACTGTTAAAGAGCTTAATTGGTTGTAACTTGGGAAATTACATAATTGGTAATTACTAATGTCTACTGTAGTTCCTCCATAATTATGCATAGTAACTTCTCCTGTTGATGGATTAACAACTGTTAACCTCACTTGAGCATTTGTATTAAAACAAAATGCGGTAAAGAACATTAGGGCAATAATTGTTTTGAGTGTGTAATTGTTTTTCATTTGAATTTATTTTTGGTTAATTAATAATTATACATTGGTCTAATTTGATTTCGTTTAGTAAATCGTCATAGCCTATAACACGTCCTTTTATTTTTATGTTTTTATCTCGTTCGATGTTGTCTAGAGGTGTATTGAATTGACAAAAAATACTGTTGTTTAATGTGATGCTGTTCTTGTCAGAATCAGTTACAGTTCCATCCACTTCAATGGTTTTGTTTAGGTATTTACTTTCAGATGCTTTGGGGTTTATAGAAAATTCGGCTGAAAAATTTGAAGCTTTAAATACAAATTCAGCTTCTTCATTTCCAATATCTCTATGGTCTTGATAGATGTAATTATATGCTATAAGAGCAATAATGATGAGTATTACTATGGCGATCCATTTTTTCATGTTGTCTCATTAGCTTAAAACCTAGACTTTACTTTTTTATAAACTGCTCCAACATTGTTGAAGCAGTTTAAACATCAATCTAAGAACTTAGTTGTGCTTTTAGGAAAAACAAATAATAGTGGAACTTTTCTTTTTCAATTAATCTTTTCCTTTGGCTAACACAATCACTAAGTGTATTTTTAATTACAAGTACTCTCGTATCTCAATCTATCTTCACCGCCAACTCTAAGATCTACTTTGGTTTCCCCAGAATATTGTTGAATTTCATGTAAAACCCAATCGTTATTACAATATGGTAAACCTGTAATGTTTATTGTTACTGTTATATCGTTTCCACTACCGTTAGTTGACCATGTTCCGTTGTATGTAGTTCCTAAATAATAAGCATAAACAGTGCCTTCTTCATAAAACTGAAATGTATAACCATCATATAAATCGTCATAATCATTATCATTTCGTTCTAGTTTATCAACAATCCAACTATTGCAACTTGTAAGTATATTCACTAATTCAACAGGAGAACAATTGTCGCAATCGTCATCATTGTAATCATTGTCATCATCTTCATCGCAACTTTCAGCATAAGCGTTTATAGTTGTTTCAAGTTCAGTAAAATTGCTAATCGTAATCTCGGTGTTGTCCTGTAAAACAACAGTGATAGGAAACCCAATAGTAATTAAATCATCTTCATCTATTTCATCAATAAAATCAAACAACATGAAGTCATTTGTGAAAGTAACAGTGTTTATAATTTCATTGTTTGTATTAAAAAAAGAAGCTGTAATAGGGTATTGAAAATCTAAACATTCAATGTCATCGTCATATTGGTTTTCACCATTACAGTCATTTGCAAAGTTTTGTAGTTCACTTATGTTGTTTATTGCAGTTTGACTGAAGTCAGAAAAAATGATTGTAATAGGAAAAATTATTTCAAGAGAGTCAATATCATCGTCGCTATCATCAAAAATGATTTCTATAGCTTCATAATCATCAGTAGTGTTAATTACAAGTTCTTGCCCATTGGCAATAACCGTTACAGGAAGTTCAACATTAAAACAATTGGCGTTATCAATAATATTATCATTAGAGCCATCATTCATAGCAGTGCGTTGCATTAAATTGGCAACGACTGATCCGGCTACTAGAGTTTCTTCTTCTGGAGCTTGCTCAAATACTACTTCTTCTTTTCGGCATGATGTAGCTAAAATAGCTAAAGCTAGTAGTGGTAGAAAAAAGGTTTTTAATTGTAATTTCATTTTATAAGCAATGTTTATTATTAAACAACTCAGTTTTAAAAACTCCTGAACACTTTAAAAAATATTTATATACATTTAGGCAATTAAAGTGCTCAAATTGTCAAAAGATTTAAAAGAAAATATCTGCGAAGAAACTGTTTTTGAACGTGTTTATAATAAGTATTCAAAAGACTTAAACGACTTTTTATATTATAAATATGGAGCTCAGTACAACCCTAGTGATAAAGCGCAAGATGCTTTTATGAAATTATGGGATAATTGTAAAAAAGTAACATTAAGTAAAGCAAAATCTTTTTTATTCACTGTTGCCAATAACATGATGTTGAATGAAATAAAGCATCAAAAAGTGGTGATGAAATTTGAAAAAGAAGCACCTAAGAAATATACAAACGAAACTCCCGAATTTTTACTTGAGAAGGAACAGTATTTTGAGCGTTACCAAACTGTACTGGAGAGTTTAACCGAAGAGCAACGAGTCGCTTTTTTGCTAAGTAAAGTTGAAGGTAAAAAACATGCTGAAATAGCTGAAATGTTAGGTGTTACCAAAAAAGTTGTTGAGTATAGAATTTATTCAGCATTTGACAAATTGAAAGAGGGATTGGACGATTTTAAAATTAAATAATCAGGATTAATTAGGGTTAAGTTGTTATATATAAAATGATGGTTAATGGATAAAGATTACCTATTACAGAAATGGTTAAGAAATGAACTGACAGATGAAGAGCGTGAAGCTTTTTCAAAAATAGAAGATGCTGATTTTTATAACGAGATAATAACTTCAGCAAAAGCTTTTAAAGCATCAAATTTTTCAAAAGTAGATTCTTTTGAAGTGTTTAAAGCCAAAGCCTTAGAAACTCAAAATAAAAAACCTGTTTACAAGCTTAATACTAAAAAATACTTAATGCGAATAGCTAGTTTATTAGTCATTGCTTTCGGTATTTATTTTTTGTTTGTTTTTAATCCAAATACTCAAATAGAAACATTAGCTAGTGAAAAGACTACCATTGAATTGCCTGATGCTTCTTTGGTTAGTTTAAATGCGTATTCGACTATCTCATTCAATAAAAAAGATTGGAAGGAGAACAGGTTGGTTGAATTGGATGGTGAAGCTTATTTTAAAGTTTCAAAAGGAGGTCAGTTTGATGTAAAAACCCAAGAAGGACTAGTAACAGTTGTTGGAACAGAGTTTAATGTTAAACAACGTAGTAACTACTTTGAAGTGGTTTGTTTTGAAGGTAAAGTTAAGGTTGTTTCAGATACCATATCAAGACTTTTACAAGCAGGAGATAGTTATAGAATCCTTAATAATATGTTTACTGAAACGACTACTGCTTCAATAAAACCAAAATGGACAGAAAATATTAGTGAGTTTGTTTCAGTGCCTTTTAAAGAAGTTTTGGCAGAGTTAGAGAGACAGTATAATATTGAGGTTACGTTTAAAGATGTAAATGTTAATCGTATATTTACAGGAGGCTTTATGCATAATGATTTAGAAAGTGCATTATTATCCATTACTCAACCTATGGATATGACCTTTGAACTGAGCTCTGATAACCTTGTTGTAATTCATGCAAAGAAGAATTAAAAAAGGGTTTTTACTATTTTGGTTTCTATTTTTTACTGTTCTTACCATAAATGCTCAAGATAGTAAAGAACAACAATCTCTTGCTCAAATAATTCAAAATTTACAACAGAGCTATAAGGTGCAATTCAATTATGCTCAAGATTTAGTGGACAATATTTTTATTGCTCCTCCACCTCAAAATATATCTTTACAAGAAGCATTACAATACCTTGAGAATAATACACAATTAGTCTTTTCAATTACTAATAATCAGTTTGTTTTAGTAACGGCAAAACAATCTATTATCATTTGTGGATATTTAAAAAACAAAGAAGGGCAACCTTTAGGTAATGCAACAATACAGAGCGAATCTGTTTTAACTGTTAGTGATAATAATGGTTTTTTTGAGTTGGAGCTACCTTTAAAAGCAAAAACTATAACTGTTAGGTATTTGGGTTATAAAACACTACAAAAGCCAATTAAAGAGCTTCTTTCTAGGACTTGTGAAACTGTTGAGTTAATTCCAAATTTTGAATCACTTTCAGAAGTAATTATTTCAAACTTTATTACTCATGGTATTAAAAAACTTAATAACGGAACATATCAAATAAACTTTAACGAGTTTGATATTTTACCAGGTGTTATAGATACTGATGTTTTGCAGTCAGTACAAGCGTTTCCTGGTATTCAGAGTATTAATGAAACAGTATCAAATATAAGTATTAGAGGTGGAGCACATGACCAAAATTTGTTGCTTTGGGATAATATAAAAATGTACCAATCTGGTCACTTTTTCGGGCTTATTTCTATGTATAACCCTCAAATTACACAAAGCGTTAGTTTGGTTAAAAATGGAACTGATGTAGCTTTAACAGATGGAGTTTCGGGTACAATTGATATGAAAACCGAAAAAGAACTGAATACAAAGTTTAAAGGAAGCTTAGGAGCTAATCTTACTGATGTTAATGGATTTGCCGATGTGCCAATAGGAAAAAAATCGTCTTTTCAATTTGCTGCTAGAAAATCAATTAGTGATTTTGTGAAAACACCAACTTACAATGAGTTTTTTGATCGTATTTCTCAAAATACTGAGGTGGAAACAAATATGGGAGATATTATTAATTCTGATAAAGAGTTTGACTTTTATGACGCGTCGCTTCGATGGATTTATAAAATAAGTGAAAAAGATGAACTAAGGCTCAATTTTATAACAGTATCAAACAGGTTGCTATTTAATGAAAATGCTATGGTGAATGGTGTTGAAGACTCAAGAGAAAGTAGCTTAACCCAAAATAGTATTGCTGGTGCAATACGATATGATAGAGAGTGGAATACTAAGCTTAAAACCGCTCTTGAGATTTATGAAACAGATTACAAATTAAAAGCCGTAAATGTAAATATACTAGATTCGCAAAGATATTTACAAGAGAACGTGGTGTCTGAAACGAGCTTAAAGTTAATCTCAAATTACAAGCTAAACCCAAAAATGCAGTTATTAAGCGGATACCATTTTGTAGAAACTGAAGTAACTAATCTAGATGATGTTGATAATCCGCTATACAAACTATTGGTCTCAGAGGTTGTTAGAACTCACGGTGTGTTTTCGCAATTTGGTTATACTTCAACTAATAGAAATACGAATATAAATGCAGGAGTAAGGTTTAATTATATTGACAAGTTTAAAAAAACAATTTGGGAGCCAAGGCTTAGTTTTAGTCAGCGTTTTCTTGAGGATTTTACGTTTGAAATTCTTGGAGAGTTTAAACACCAAAACACGTCTCAGGTAATAAACGTTCAGAACGATTTTTTTGGAATTGAAAAACGTAGATGGCAACTTTCTAACGATGACAATATTCCTGTAATTACCAGTAAACAAATTTCTACAGGAGTAAGTTTTTCAAAAAAAGGATGGTTATTAAGTTTAGAAGGATATTATAAGAATGTAGACGGAATAACTTCACGTAGTCAAGGGTTTCAAAATCAATATGAACTTTCTAGAACTTCAGGAAGCTATGAGGTAAAAGGTCTTGATGTTTTACTTAGAAAAGGATTTGATAAAGTAAGTGCTTGGTTGAGTTACTCCTTTATGGATAATAATTATGAATTCAAATCTTTACAAGAAACAGTTTTTCCTAGTAATTATAATATTAGGCACGCAATTGCTTTTGGCACAACGTATTCTTCAAATAGATTTAAGGTTTCAGCAGGCTTAAATTGGCATTCAGGTAAACCAACAACAAATCCTATGGTATTAAATCCAATAAGTGATGGTGAAATTAATTATGAAGCATCAAACAACAGTAACCTACAAGACTATTTAAGAGTAGATGTTTCTGCTATATATAATTTGAAGATTTCTGAAAAAGTAAATTCCCATTTAGGACTTTCAGTATGGAATGTTCTCAACAAAGAAAACCAAATCAATAAGTTTTACAGTTTGGAAAATAATTCGGTAACACAATCTATTCAACACTCGTTGGGTATAACTCCCAATGCAGTTTTTAGAGTGTATTTTTAATTAACCCAAAGCATTTTTTGTAACATAAGCTCTCCAAGCAATAATTGCTAATTGGAGTTTACTGGCTTTGGTAATGTCGAGTTTTCGCTTAGTGAAGCTTGGTAGTAAAGCTTTGTTAACTGTTGCCAAGGTTTTGAAGACTTGCTTTTTCATTTAGCAAAAATAGTAAAACTTATTCTAGAACTAAGTTTTATATTTTTGTTAGGGTTGTACTTAACTGAAAATAATATCAATTAAAATTTTAGCAATTGTCATCATAATTTCTTGGTTTTTGGTTGTTAAAAATTCTTTGTTTTTTCGATTGAGTTTTCAATATATATTTTTAGAAATCTATCCTCCAAGTCTTTTAATGAAAATCGATGAAATTAACTTCTAATTGATAAGTAAAAAAATCATATATGTTTCGATTTATATGTGACTTGTCTTAAATAAAGTTTTATATTGTAATTTTTAAATAGTTTTTTGTTTTAAATTGTAATAATTGTAGGGCTTTTTTGAAGGTGAAAAATAAAACCAAGGGGATTTTGGTTATAAAAAGGCTGTTTTTTTAGCTTTTCATCTTTTTGAGTTAGTTAAAATATAAATACGAACCAATAAAGATAGATGTAGTTTTTAGCTCATTTTATGTTAAAATTAATGATTTGGTAAACCCCAAAATGTATTCTAGTTAAATTGATGCGTACATTTGCAAAAACTCCCTAATATGAAAAAAAAATTACTAGCAGTCATTTTACTTTTTTTTGCATGTACAACATTATTTAGTCAAGTTGTGATTAATGAGTTGGACTGTGATACACCAGGAATAGATGACCAAGAGTTTGTTGAGTTAAAGTCTGATACACCAAACTTTTCTTTAGACGGTTATGTTTTGGTGTTTTTTAATGGTTCTTCTTCTGGAGGAGATTCTAGTTATATGACTATTGATTTAGATGGTGCAGTTACTGATGTTAATGGTTTATTGTTAATAGGTAGTAGTACTGTAACTCCTTTTCCTCAGTTCTTAATTTCACCTAATGTTATTCAAAATGGAGCTGATGCAGTTGCGATTTATTTAGGAGACGATACCGATTTTCCTGAAGGTACTCTAGCAACTCAGACTAATTTAATTGATGCGTTGGCTTATGATACTAATGATAGTGACGATACTAATTTAATGGCGCTTTTAGGTTTAACTGAACAGATTAGCGAAGGTGCTTCAAACAATACAAATTCTATTCAAAGAAATGATGATGGCTCTTATACAGCAACAACACCAACTCCAAGAGCATTAAATGAAGGTGGAGGAGTCGTGTTTAATGCGATTAGTATTTCAACTGCGCTAACACAGTATGGTGAAGGAGACACGTTTGATATCACTTTTACAGCACAAGAAAACGTTACTGCAGATTTTCAGTTTGACTTTACTTTAAACAATGGAACTTTTGATACTTCAGATTTTACAGGAACCACAACTGTTACTATTCCAAATGGACAAAACTCTGTAACCACTTCAATAACTATTATTGACGATGCTATTGATGAAGGTGATGAAGAACTCTTAATTCGATTTTCAGGTCTAGAGCCTCCTTATATTCCATTTAATAATTTTATAAAAATTAGAGTTATTGATAATGATTTTACTGTTGCTCCTTTTGGGACTCCAATAAACCCAACATATGGTGTTGTAGAAAGTACACAGCCTAGTGGATATTACAATAGTTTAGATGAGTTGTCTGATACAGCTTTAAGACAAGCGTTACAAGATATTATTGCTGAAGAAGGTGTGGTTAGAGCTCAAACCTATACTGATGTTATTGATATTTTAAAAGAAGCAGACCAAAACCCTGAAAACAGTAACCAGGTTTGGTTGGTGTATTTAGAACAAGGAAGGGCAAAATTAGATTTTCAAACCACTTCTAATAATGTAGGAACTTGGAATAGAGAGCATACTTTTCCAAGGTCTAGAGGAGGGTTTGATAGTATTGAAGAAGATGAAGTTGGTGACGGAATTGATATATTTTGGAATACCACTGCAGACTCTCTTCGTCATGGAAACTCAGATGCTCATGCACTACGAGCGGTTGATGGACCAGAAAATAGTAGTAGAGGAAACCAATTTTATGGAGAGTACAATGGACCTTCAGGAACTTTAGGTGGCTTTAAAGGAGATGTTGCAAGAAGCGTATTTTACATGGCTGTTAGATATAATGGTTTAGAAATTGTAAATGGTTTTCCAGAAGGATTGACAGGACAATTTGGAGACTTAGCAACGCTTTTGGATTGGCACAGAAATGATCCGCCTGACGATTTTGAAATGAACAGAAACAATGTGGTGTATCAATGGCAATTTAATAGAAACCCATTTATAGACCAACCTGATTTAGTGGAATACATTTGGGGAAATATGGTAGGGCAAGTTTGGAATCAAGAACTTGGAATAGATGATGTCGATATCACTCAAATAAAGGTGTATCCTAACCCAACAAGCAGAGGTGTTCATATTTCAGGAATTAATAATCCTGCAAGTGTTGAGGTATTTGCTGTTGATGGTCGTAAGGTTTATACTGAAAATATTTCAGGAGGGAATTCATATTTGAATATTAACGTTTCTCCTGGTATGTATTTGCTTAACATAGTCTCAGAGGAACTAACAATTGTCAAGAAAATTATAGTGGAATAACAAAAAAGCCCAAACTTAAGTTTGGGCTTTTTTGTTTGTATAAGGGTGTCTAGTTTTTCTTTGTAATGATAATGACAACACCATCTTTGGCTTTATCTCCATATTTTTCTACTGCTTTTTCGCCTTTAAGAACTTCAACCTCTTTTATTGTTTTTGGATCAATGTCTTTCAATTCTTTTCTTGAAACTTCCTTTCCGTCTAAAATAAATAAAGGATTGCCATTGCTATAAGCAAAAGAATTGTTACCGTTTTCAGAAGCTATAATTTCAACATCTTTACCATCTTCATCAGTTAATACAATAGTTTTTACATCTTTTGTTACCCAAACATTGTCCTTATCTTTTTTAACAACAAAAACATTCTCTTCGTTATCTGTGTCTTCGTTTAATTCTATAATTTGAACATTGTCATCATCGGTTTTAATTTCAATAACAGTATTGCTTTTTCCGTTGGTGGTTGTTTTAACGTTTTGTTTTACAATAACTTTTTTGTCAGCATGTACGTTATCATCATCTTTTGAAATGAAAACTACATTGTTACCATTGTTTTGGCTGAATTTTACTTTACCATCATCAGATACAAAATGGATGTTTTTTAAGCTGTTTTCTACATGGCCAATTGCAACACTTTTACCGTCTTCGTCAAGTGCAATTTTAATATCTGCTATTGGTTCGTCTCCTTTTACATGATAGTTAGCATTTGAATTTTTGTATTCAATATCAATTTTAATGGCAGTTATTTCATTGCTTTTGTTGCGTTTTATGCCTTTGAATTTTACCGAAGCACCATTGCTTTCCAGCTTAGATTTTAAATTGTCAAAATCAGCGTCAGTGAAATCTTTAGTAATTAAAAACATTTCAGTATATGCTAAGATAGATGTTGTGCTTTTAGCGGTTTTTGATTTTACAGCAGCTACTTTCTTGGTTGATGTCTCTTTAGCAGTTGCAGTTATTGCTTTTGTTTGTTTTTGTGTTGTAGCAATTTTAGGTTGTTCAATAGCGTCTAAACCTTCAACTGTAGCGTAATCAATTATTGGTGTTTCAATAGGAATTACTTTTTCGATATAAACAGTTTTAGTGTTGAAGCTCATTAAAAATAAAGCTAAAGCAGGAAGTATTAATATATATTTCCAAGCTCTTAATTTGTTCGATTTTGATTTGTGTAACATGACTATTCGTTTTTTGATTAATGAAGTATAAAAATTGTTGGCTAATGCCAATTGATTGCTGTTTGTGCTTGCTTTTACTAATAGCATTTGATAACTTTTTTCACATGATGAAACATGCTGAGCTTCTTGGTCTGCAATAAACTCTAGGTTTTGCTGTAGCGCTTTTTTGTACAACCACATAAAGGGGTTGAACCAAAAGAGTATAGTAGCAAGATGGGTAATTATTATGTCAATTGAATGAAACTGTTTTGAATGCACTTTTTCATGATTGATAATATGTTTAAGCTCTTCAGGGTTAAAATGAGAAGGGTTGTAAACGATATAGTTGAAAAATGAAAAAGGAGCGATGCTTTTACTTGTTTTTATGTAATAATGATTTTCAATTTTTTCAAGGCTGTTCTTTTTTAATAAAGAGAATAAAGAGAATAATTCTATTCCAAACTTTAGTAACAATACTACAACTCCAATGCTGTAAGCTAATGGGAGTAGTTGCATGTAGTTAAAAGTTTGTTCGGTTTGTTGCGTTTCAATAATTTTTCCAACAGCAATAAAATTTTGAGTTACAGGAGTGTATTCAACATAAACAGGAATAACAATAAATGGAATAGTGATTGCTGTAAATAACCCTGTAATTAAAAACCAACGGTTAGATGTAAAGAAGGTTTCGCGTTGTAAGAATAGCTTATAACACAAATAAAAAAGTACAATTATGGCTGATGATTTTAAAAGATATTCCATAACTAGCTCTTGTTTTCAATTAAAGCAATAATCTCTTTAAGCTCATCAACGCTTATCTTTTCTTCTTTAGCAAAAAACGATACAACATTCTTGTATGAGTTGTTGAAATAGTTTTCAATAGCTGTGTTCATAAAACGTTTCTTGTAGGCTTCCTTAGA
This sequence comes from Gaetbulibacter sp. NE, assembly GCF_025548475.1. NCBI lineage: Bacteria > Pseudomonadati > Bacteroidota > Flavobacteriia > Flavobacteriales > Flavobacteriaceae > Gaetbulibacter > Gaetbulibacter sp. NE. The sequence continues at coordinate 64,598 of NZ_JAOQHY010000002.1, forward strand.
AATAATAGGGTAGTATTGATGCGTTTTACCATAAGCATTATAACTTACATAACCTTTCTCTTCAAGGTTTCTAATTATGGTTGATAGTGTGTTGTAATGAGGTTTGTCGTCTTTTATTTCAGCAAGTACATCTTTAACGAAAGCTTTTTCAAGTTTCCAGAGTACATGCATAATCTCTTCTTCCTTATTGGTTAACTTTTGCATAGTGGATTTTAATTTGATTGAATACTCAAACTTATAACTATTTTTCTAGTTACACAACTACAAATATAGTTTTTTAACGAAATTTTTAGTTTTTAGCACAGATTGAAACTAAATAGTATCTTCGCCAAAAAATAGTTTTTATGAGTGTAATTTGGGTTATTTTAGGGTTATTGCTTTTAGTGGTAGGAGGTGAGTTTTTAGTACGCTCATCGGTTGCACTTTCATTTAAATTAAAATTATCCAAGCTTGTAATAGGTATGACAGTTGTGTCTTTTGCAACTTCAGCTCCAGAGCTATTAGTGAGTTTACAAGCTGCTTTAGATGGTTCTTCAGATATTTCTTTAGGAAATGTTATTGGTTCAAATATTGCCAATATTGGTTTGGTTTTGGGTATAACCGCAATTATTTCTCCGTTATTAGTAGATAAAGACTTTTACAGATTGAATTGGCCAATGATGATGCTAATGTCTGTGTTGCTTTATGTTTTTCTGAAAAATGATGATTACTTAAGCTTGATGGAAGGTGTGCTTTTTATTGTTATGCTTACAGTATTTCTTATTGTGCTTATTAAAGATTCTAGAAGAAAAACTAAAGTTAATTTAGATGAGGTCGACGATTCGCTTAAAGAAACATCCAATTTTAAAATTATACTTTGGTTATTAATAGGAGCTGCTGCGTTGTATTTTGGTAGTGAGTGGTTGGTAAAAGGCGCAAAAGATTTAGCTTCAGCGGTTGGAGTAAGCGAGTATGCTATTTCGGTTACTGTTATTGCAATTGGTACAAGTGTTCCTGAGCTAGCAGCATCAGTTATCGCAGCACTTAAAAAGGAAAAAGCAATTTCTTTAGGAAACCTAATAGGTTCAAATATTTTCAACATTGCATCGGTTTTAGGGTTTACAGCTATTATAAAGCCAATAGCAGTAAATCCAAATACTCCAGAAATTTTATCGACCAATATCTTTTGGATGATAGGTTTTGCGGCTGTATTAATTCCGTTAGTGTTTTTACCTAAACGTTACGAACTAGGACGTTTAAAAGGTTTTTTGTTGTTTGGTGCGTATTTGATATTTATCTATTACGCAGTGGTATAAAAAAACAAAAGCTTACAAATTAATGTAAGCTTTTGTGATTGTTTTTATGAACAAAACAAGATAATGTCTAATTAAACATTTGCCGACTTAACTGTTTTTACAATTCTACCAGCAATTTTGTAAGGGTCTCCATTAGAAGCAGGACGTCTGTCTTCTAACCAACCTTTCCAGCCTTTTTCAACGGTAATAATAGGTATTCTAATTGAAGCTCCTCTATCTGAAACTCCATAACTAAAATCAGTTATAGCTGCAGTTTCGTGCTTTCCTGTTAAACGTTGGTCGTTAAATTCACCATAAACTTCAATGTGTTCTTTAACAACTGGTCTGAAAGCTTCACATATTTTTTCATAAGTTTCCTTGCTACCACAAGTTCTTAAAGTGGTGTTAGAGAAATTAGCGTGCATACCAGATCCATTCCAATCCATATCTTTTCCTAATGGTTTTGGGTGGTATTCTATATAGTAACCATATTTTTCAGTTAATCTATCTAAAAGATAACGTGCAACCCATAATTCATCACCAGCTAATTTAGCACCTTTGGCAAATAACTGGAATTCCCATTGACCACAAGCAACTTCTTGGTTGATACCTTCAAAGTTTAAACCAGCAGCAATACATAAATCAGCGTGCTCTTCAACAAGCTGTCTACCATGAGTGTTTTTTCCACCAACTGAACAATAATACAATCCTTGAGGCGCAGGATAACCTCCTACAGGGAAACCTAAAGGTAATTGTGTTTTAGTGTCCATAATGAAATATTCTTGCTCAAATCCAAACCAAAAGTCATTATCATCGTCATCAATTGTAGCTCTTCCGTTAGATTCGTGAGGAGTACCATCTGCATTTAAAACTTCAGTCATTACTAAGTATCCATTTTTTCTTTCAGGATCAGGAAAAATTGCAACAGGCTTTAATAAGCAGTCAGAAGATCCACCTTCTGCTTGTCGTGTTGAACTTCCGTCAAAAGACCAAATAGGACAGTCTTCTAGTTTACCGCTAAAGTCTTCTTCAATCTTTGTTTTACTTCTCATGTTTTGAGTAGGATAGTAACCATCCAGCCATATGTACTCAAGTTTAGATTTTGCCATTGTGTAAATAGTTTTTGTAATTAAGCTACAAATATAATTTTTTTGTTTTTAAGTGTCATTTTTGAGGGGTTAATTTATTAACAAGCGATATTTTTTTATTTACACCCTTAAATTTAAAGGGTGATTTTAATAAATAATCATTTTAAAGCGTCTTAATTGTTAAATTGTTAATAATCTAATGTTAATTCGCTTTTTTAAAATTCATCATAACTATAAGTTTGTACTTTATTAACAAACAAAAACATACGTTATGTCCACATTACGATTTCATGCGATAAAAGAATCATTAACAAGAAAACCTTTAGAGATTAAAGAAACAGAAAGACGTTCTGAAATCTTTGGAGCTAATGTTTTTAATGAGGTTTCAATGCGACAATACCTTACTAAAGAAGCATACATGAGCGTTATGGATGCTATAAATAAAGGGACAAAAATAGATAGAGTTGTTGCTGACCATATTTCAACAGGAATGAAAGAGTGGGCAATTTCTAAAGGAGCAACGCATTATACACATTGGTTTCAGCCTTTAACAGGAACTACAGCTGAGAAACACGATGCCTTTTTTGAGCCATTAGGAGGAGGTCAAGCTATTGAAAAATTTGGAGGAGGTCAACTTGTACAGCAAGAACCAGATGCATCTAGTTTCCCAAATGGAGGAATAAGAAATACTTTTGAAGCAAGAGGTTACACCGCTTGGGATCCAACTTCGCCAGCATTTATTTATGGTACTACATTATGTATTCCAACAGTTTTTGTAGCATATACAGGTGAAGCTTTAGATTATAAAACACCATTGCTTAGAGCGCTTCAAGCAGTTGATAATGCAGCTGTAGATGTGTGTAAGTATTTTGATAAAAATGTGAAAAAAGTAAATGCGTCTTTAGGTTGGGAGCAGGAATACTTTTTAATAGATAGTGGTTTGGCAGCTTCTAGACCAGATATTGTTTTAACAGGAAGAACTTTATTAGGTCACTCTTCGGCCAAAGGACAGCAGTTAGACGATCATTATTTTGGTACAATACCTAATAGAGCTATGGCGTATATGCGCGATTTAGAACACGAGTGTATGTTGTTGGGAATTCCTGTAAAAACTAGACATAATGAGGTGGCACCAAATCAGTTTGAGTTGGCACCAATATATGATGAAGCTAACCTTGCAGTAGACCATAATTCGTTATTAATGGATGTAATGGGTAAGATTGCCGAACGTCATAATTTTAAGGTGTTGCTGCACGAGAAACCTTTTGCAGGAGTTAATGGATCAGGTAAACATAACAACTGGAGTTTAGGAACCGATACAGGAGTTAACTTATTAAGTCCAGGAAAAACACCAATGAGTAATCTTCAGTTTTTAACCTTTTTTATCAATACTATAAAAGCAGTTAATGATAATGAGGAGTTGTTAAGAGCAGCAATAGCTTCGGCAAGTAACGATCATAGGTTAGGAGCAAACGAAGCTCCACCAGCAATTATTTCGGTATTTATTGGTGAACAATTAACTAAGGTACTTAGTGAACTAGAAAATGTAACCGATGGAAAATTGTCTCCAGAAGAAAAAACGGACCTTAAACTAAACGTGGTTGGGAAAATTCCTGAGATTTTATTGGACAATACTGATAGAAATAGAACTTCATCTTTTGCTTTTACAGGTAATAAGTTTGAGTTTAGAGCTGTGGGTTCTAAAGCGAATTGTGCAAATCCAATGACCACGCTCAATGCTATTATGGCAAAACAGTTAATAGAGTTTAAAAAAGAAGTAGACGCACTTATAGATAAGAAAAACCTTAAAAAAGACGAGGCTGTATTTAATATTCTTAGAGAGTATATTAAAAAATCAAAAAACATATTATTTGAAGGTAATGGTTACAGTGATGAATGGGAAAAGGAAGCTAAGAAAAGAGGTTTAAGTAATAATAAAACCACTCCTGAAGCATTAAAAGCTAAAGTAACCAAAAAGGCAATCGACCTTTTTGAGGAGTTGGGTATTATGAATAAAGTAGAGTCTGAAGCACGATATGAAATTGAAATGGAAGAATACATTATGCGTATTCAAATTGAAGGTCGTGTATTAGGAGATATAGCTCGAAATCATGTGGTTCCTACTGCTGTACGTTATCAAAATATCTTGATTGATAATGTAAAAGGGTTAAAAGAAATTTATGGAACAAACTATAAAAAGTTAGCTCAAGAACAGTTGAATTTAATCGAAGAAATTTCTGGGCACATTGCATCAATAAATTCTAATGTTACAAAAATGACAGAAGAACGTAAAACCTCAAATAAAATTGAAGATATAGAAAAGAAAGCACATGCTTACTGTAATAAAGTTAAACCAATATTTGATGATATAAGATACCATTGTGATAAGTTAGAATTACTTGTTGACGATGAGCTTTGGCCACTTACAAAATACAGAGAGCTACTTTTTACTAAGTAGTAAATACTGTGTTTGTGGCTCTTTTCTGTAAAAATTGATAAGTAGGTATACGTACATGAAAATGAGTAGGATAGCATTTCAACGCTAAATTTTACTAATAATCGATTATTTGGTTAAACATAGTCAGGTCAGCTACTTAATTTAGTAAGTTTGTGACGCTATTAATCAATTATTTGTAAAATGAAGAAGTTACTATTAAGTGTGGCTGCTTTGATGTTTGCTACATTATTATTTTCTCAAGATGATTCTAATGTAGAGAATGACGAATTAACACATGACACAAGTGTTGTTAAGACAGAAATGAAAGTAACGAAAGAGTCATAATATTCTTTCGTAAATACTTAACTGTTTTATTAAATGGGTTTCACACTCATTTAGTAGGAAAAAGACAGGTGATTTTAAAATCATCTGTCTTTTTTTGTTTCAGAAATACCTAATAAGTTGATTCTTTGAATTTTATTTTGTTATATTGTGCTCCTTATTGCCTCAAAATTAGAACTTTAAATCTCTTTTGTTATTAATTAAAGAACGTTTAATTAATACTAAATTGATGATAGCAAAATTCAAATGTATTAAGACGCTTGTCTTAATATTCCTAACTTTCTGCACGACTATATCTTTTGGTCAGGAAAACGAAAACCTTGATAACAGTAAAGCTTTTAAAAAGCTAAAATTTTATGACTATAGAAGTGATAATGTTATTGATGTTGCAGGAGGAACTTCAGTAATGAATGGAGATTATTTTACCTATCCGTTATTTGAAATGTTTTTTCATGTTGGTTATAAACGTTATATCTTTCCTCATTTAAATGTCAATTTCGGGTACAACAAGTTCAATCTTGCATATAAAGATATTTTTAATGAAGGGTTTATGTCTTTCGATTTGAACTTAGAGTACACAATACTACCTTATGAAAAATTCACACCTTATGTGTTTGCAGGAGCAGGTTATAATGCAGCTAATTATTTTGAGCGTACAGATATGAAGGCACAAGCAGGACTTGGCGTAGAATATATAGTTATTGAAGGTTTGGGGCTAAAACTTTACGCTGACTATAATCATGTTTTTACTGATGAACTTGATGGTTTTGAGTTTGGTGATGCTGATGATGTATACTGGAGAATTGGGTTCGGAATTAACTTTTATTTAGGTGGAACTAAGAAAAGAGAAAAGATTTTAGCCAAATTACCAACAGTTATTAACACCAATTCTATAATTGAGAAACAAAATTGGGGTAAAAAATAAATTACAATCCTTATTTTTGTGGCTCAAAACAAATCCATGAGTCAAAATATAAGTAAAAGATATGCGCAAAGAGGCGTTTCAGCTTCTAAAGAAGACGTGCATAACGCTATCAAGAATATTGATAAAGGCTTGTTTCCTAAAGCATTCTGTAAAATTGTACCAGACTATTTAACAAACGATGAGGACCATTGCTTGATTATGCATGCAGATGGAGCTGGTACAAAATCGTCTTTAGCTTATATGTATTGGAAAGAAACAGGAGATGTTTCAGTATGGAAAGGTATCGCACAAGATGCACTTATCATGAATATTGATGACTTGCTATGTGTTGGAGCTACTGATAATATCATGCTGTCTTCAACTATAGGGAGAAATAAAAACTTAATTCCTGGAGAAGTTATTTCGGCAATTATTAATGGAACTGAAGAGCTGATCTCTGAATTAAAAAATTTTGGAGTAACCATTCATTCTACAGGTGGAGAAACTGCCGATGTTGGTGATTTGGTAAGAACTATTATTGTAGATTCTACTGTTACTGCTCGAATGAAACGTGAAGACGTCATTGATAATGCTAATATTAAAGCAGGTGATGTTATTGTTGGTTTGGAGTCTTTTGGTCAAGCAACTTATGAAAAAGAGTACAATGGCGGAATGGGAAGTAATGGATTAACATCGGCTAGACATGATGTTTTTAATAGTTATTTAGCTGAAAAATATCCTGAAAGTTTTGATGCCTCTGTGCCTAAAGATTTAGTGTATTCTGGTAATGTGAAGTTGACTGATGAAGTTGAAAATTCGCCAATTGATGCAGGTAAATTAGTGCTGTCACCAACACGTACTTACGCTCCAATTATTAAGAATATTTTGTCAAAATACAATAGTGATTCCATTCACGGAATGGTACATTGCTCTGGTGGAGCACAAACTAAAATCCTTCATTTTGTGGACAGCCTTCACATAATTAAGGATAATATGTTTGGAATTCCTCCGTTGTTTAAGTTAATTCAAGAGCAATCAAATACAGACTGGAAAGAAATGTACCAAGTGTTTAATTGTGGGCATAGAATGGAGTTATATGTGTCTCCTGAAGTTGCACAAGACATTATTACAATTTCAAAATCATTTAACGTAAACGCTCAAATTATTGGAAGAGTTGAAGCGTCTTCAACTAAAAAACTAACTATTGAGAGTGAATACGGAACCTTTAATTACTAAATTTTTCACATCCGCTTAAACCCTATGATATAATGAAAAACCTTTTTTACCTTATCTTTTTATTAGTATTTCAATTTTCATACTCACAACCAGATTCATTGTTTTTCAAGAAGAAAATTAAAGAGATTGCTCCCAAATGGGAATTGGTAAATAGGGCAGGTTTAGATTTAAGTGAAGTGGCATTTGTAAACTGGAGTGCTGGTGGTAGTAACTCAATATCTGCACTTGTAGGTGTAACTTCTAATTTAACTTATAGACATAAAAATTTTGTTTGGAAGAGTATTGGTTCTGTACGTTACGGAATTAATAAGCAAGAGAGTCAAAAAGTAAGAAAAACAGAAGATGTTATTGAGTTAGCGTCAAATTTAGGCTATAGAAAAGATACCCTAAATAACTGGTTTTATTCTGCAAGGTTTAACTTTAAAACACAAATTACCAATGGATATAACTATCCTGACAGAAATAATCCTATTTCTCAGTTTATGGCACCTGGTTATTTGTTTTTTGGTGTTGGTGCAGAGTATGGCAAGAACATGGAGAAACTTAACCTGTATTTATCGCCATTAACCTTTAAATCAACATTTGTTCTGGATGAAGATTTAGCTAATGCTGGTTCTTTTGGTGTTACACCTGCTGAATTTGATGACGAAGGTAATGTGCTTATTCCTGGTCAACGAGTACGAACCGAAATGGGAGTTTTAATAACTAATGCCTACGAAACGACGTTGCTGGAAAATATATCAATAGTGAATTTAGTGAGTTTCTACACAGACTATCTCAATAGCTTTGGAAACGTAGATGTCGATTGGGAAGTTGTCTTCGATTTTAAAGTAAACAATTATGTGAGAGCAACTTTAGGGTCTCATCTAAAATATGATAATGATGTAAAAATCATTGAGCCAACCGAAGTAGAAGACGAGTTTGTTGAAAAAGGAGCTAGAGTACAATGGAAACAACTTTTAGGCGTTGGCGTTGTTGTAGACTTTTAATTTAGATTTCCTGTATTAACATAGTTATAGGTCTCAAGTTCTTTGAGATCGTTAATAGGTTTGCTGCATCTGTTTTTTATTAGATACAAGTTATCACTTGTGTTAATTACATTTTTAAACATGTGATCTGTTATGATAATTATCTTTTCGTGCTTTTCTTCAGAAATTAAGCCTATAATTTTTTGAATATGTAAAGGCGATAAGTGCGAAAACGGTTCGTCCAATAAAGCAATTTTGTTTTTTCCTTTCAGTATTAGGTAAGTTTCAATTACACGACGTTCTCCACCTGAAAGTCTATTGAGCCTTTTGTCTTTGTAAGACGAAAACGATTCAAATTCTGCTACGAAATCATTCCAGTCTATCTTTAAAAGTTTGAAAACAGTTTTTAATTTAGCATGATCTGGAGTAAAATTAAATTGAGGTAAAAAGCTTGCGAGTTTTGTTTTATATAAAGCAGATGTAATTGGCTTTCCGTCAATTCGTATAAGCTTATATTTTGATTGTAACGAGCCAAAAATAATGTTTAACAAGCAACTTTTTCCAGAACCATTACTACCAAGTACACCTGTGACTTTTCCAGTTTCGGCTTTTAAGTAAATACCGTTTAAAATGCATTTATCTTTAAAATAAAGCTCAACGTTATCTACCTCTAACGTCATATAAACTCTTTAATGAGTATAATATAAACAATCATTATAGATATGTCTATTATAAAAAGGGACGAGAAAAGTTTAAAAGATGAAATACCTAAGTTTTTGTAGAAAATAAGCTTTCGTCTAGCATTAGTTTCGGTTACTAAATACCACAAAAACACAGTAAGAAAGAGTTTGGTAATTACAGCAGGAACAATGTGTGGATTAAATATAGTAATGCCAATATTAACAAGAAAAGACCAAATAAAATAAGGTCTGTAAAAAGAAAGTATAGCTCCAAATTGCTGCATAATACTAAGAAAACGTATTTTTAATAAAAATATTTTGAAGCAGTAGTCGTAGCTAATAGTGCATATTAAAATTTAAGGATTCATAAATCATTGTAAATTCAATTCAAAGAAATTTTTTTATTAAAAAACACTTGGATAAAAGAGTAAGTGTTGTATGTTTAAAGTTTCTTTTAAGTAAGAAAGGTTACAGTAATTTTTTCATACTATTTTTATAATGCTTAAAACAAATTTGGGAGTATTTATAGCTACCATCATCTTAATTTTATTCAATTTTTTATCTATATATAAATTCGGATTAAAATATTTTGATGAAACTAATTGTGTTGTTGTGTTTCTTTTATTTGTAGTGTTTTTGTATAACAAATGCTACTTAAATTTTAAACTATGTCTGGCATTCATATTGGCATTATTAGCCAATATTTCACTCATATATTATGAAAACATTGTGTTTTCTTTTTTGGTTAACATATTTAAATTTCTCTTTTATGTTGTGTTAATGTGGCATGTAATTCCGCTTCAGAGAAATGTCAAAATAACCCGTTTAGATTGGTTGTCTTATATATTTGTGTCTTTTTTAGGATTCGGTATAATTAAATTACTTATTGATTCTATTCAACAAAATCTAGAAGCAGGTCTAAGCCTATTGTTTTATATTCATGGTTTATGTTTAATGATTGTTCTGATTATAGCTTTTAGGTATAATAGTACTGATTTTAAAGGTGCTAAGTATTTTGCGTTTCTTTTAGCTTTGTTCCTTTTTTCAGACATATTTTCATCCTTTGGGTACTACCTTGGTTATGATAATTTGTCTTACTTTGAGCGTTTTTTCTATACTATGGGACTTTGTTTTACTATAATATATTCAAAAAAATATATAGCAAAAAGCTTGAGTGAAAAGGATAGAGTTATCTAGCAATGTATATCGAGCAGATTTAAACATTTTAAATTCATAAATTATCGTATTTTTGCGGCACAATTTTAAGAAGATAAATGTTAGATAAATTACAAATAGTAAAACAGCGTTTTGATGAGGTTAGTGACCTAATCATTCAACCTGATATTATTTCAGACCAAAAACGCTATGTTGCTCTCAATAAAGAATACAAAGATCTTAAAGTGCTTGTTGATAAGCGTGATGAGTACCAAGAGCTTGTAAATAATATAACTGAAGCTGAAGAAATCATTGCTGATGGAAGTGACCAAGAAATGGTTGAAATGGCTAAAATGCAGTATGATGAAGCTAAAGCAAGAATACCTGTTTTAGAAGACGAAATTAAATTCTTACTAATACCAAAAGATCCTGAAGATGCTAAAAATGCTGTGGTTGAATTACGTGCAGGAACTGGTGGAGATGAGGCTAGTATTTTTGCGGGAGATTTATTTAGAATGTATACTAAATACTGCGAAGGTAAAGGGTGGAATGTAAGTACTGTTGATTTTAGCGAAGGAACAAATGGTGGGTTTAAGGAAATCCAGTTTGAAGTGTCTGGTGAAGATGTTTACGGAACTTTAAAATTTGAAGCAGGTGTACATCGTGTACAACGTGTACCGCAAACCGAAACACAAGGTAGAGTACACACAAGCGCTGCAACGGTTATGGTATTCCCAGAAGCCGAAGAGTTTGATGTGGAGATAGACCCAAAAGATGTACGTATTGATTATTTCTGTTCGTCAGGACCAGGAGGACAATCGGTAAACACTACCTATTCAGCTGTACGTTTAACGCATATCCCAACAGGTTTGGTGGCGCAGTGTCAAGACCAAAAGTCACAGCACAAAAACAAGGAAAAAGCCTTTAAAGTATTACGTTCGCGTTTGTATGACTTAGAGCTTGCGAAAAAGCAAGAAGAAGATGCAGCAAAACGTGGTAGTATGGTAACATCTGGAGATCGAAGCGCAAAGATTAGAACCTACAATTATCCACAAGGACGTGTTACAGATCATAGAATAGGGCTTACGTTATACGATTTACAAAATATCGTAAATGGAGACATTCAAAAAATAATAGACGAATTAATGTTAGCTGAAAACACTGAGAAGTTAAAAGCTAGCGAAGAACATATTTAATAATAAGCCTCAATTTTGAGGCTTTTTTAATAACCAATTGTTAAGCTGTATTAATACAGAACTAAAAGAATATGACAACAGAACAATTAGTTGAACAAATCAAAAAAAAGAAATCCTTTTTGTGTATAGGTTTAGATGTTGACCTTAATAAAGTACCACAACATTTATTAGATGAAGAGGATCCTATATTTGCGTTTAATAAAGCAATTATCGATGCTACACATCACCTCTGTGTAGCTTATAAGCCTAATACTGCTTTTTATGAAGCCTATGGTATAAAAGGATGGCAGTCTTTAGAGAAGACAATTAATTATATAAATGATAATCACCCAGAGATCTTTACTATTGCAGATGCTAAGAGAGGCGATATAGGTAATACAAGTAGTATGTATGCCAAAGCTTTCTTTGAAGATTTAAAGTTTGATAGTGTAACTGTTGCACCTTATATGGGAAAAGACTCTGTAGAGCCATTTTTAGCTTTTACTAATAAACATACTATATTGTTAGCATTGACCTCTAATCAAGGCGCTTTCGATTTTCAAACAAAAACAATTGAGGGCAAAGAACTTTATAAAGAGGTTTTGGAGGTTTCTAAAACTTGGGAAAATTCTAAAAACTTAATGTACGTTGTAGGTGCTACTAAGGCAGAATATTTAGCAGAGATTAGGCAGATTATTCCTGATAGCTTTTTGTTAGTACCAGGAGTTGGTGCACAAGGAGGTAATTTACAAGATGTTTGTAAATACGGAATGACAAAAGACATTGGCTTACTTATTAATTCTTCACGAGGTATAATATATGCTTCTAATAAAGAAGATTTTGCTGAAGCTGCTGCCCAAAAAGCCCAAGAATTGCAAGCGCAAATGGCTTTTGAGCTACCATAATCATTATCATGATTGTTAAAGATCAGCTTAATAGAGAAATATATTTAGAGAAAACCCCTAGACGTATAGTGTCTTTAGTGCCAAGTCAAACTGAGCTTTTGGTAGATTTAGGTCTTAAAGAGGTTATTGTAGGAATAACTAAGTTCTGTATTCATCCTAAGAATTTAAGAAAAGAAAAAGAAGTTGTAGGAGGAACAAAGCAGGTAAATATAGATAAGATTAAGAAGTTAAATCCAGGCATTATTCTTTGCAATAAGGAAGAAAATACTCTTGGAATGGTTGAGCAATTAAAAGAGATTGCTCCAGTTCATATTAGCGATATAAATACTATCGAAGATTGTTGTCAACTTATTGAAATGTATGGCAATTTGTTTAATGTTCAAGAGAAATCATCCTATGTGATCTCTAAAATTTTAGAAGAGCGCTCTAAGTTTAAAGCAACATTAAAATATAGTAAAAAAGATAAAGTTGCTTACTTTATTTGGAAAGAACCATGGATGGTAGCTGCTTCAAATACATTTATAGATTTTATGATTAATGAAGCTGGATATACAAATGTTTTTAAAAATCAAGAGCGTTATCCTGAAATTGACTTAAGCGATAGTGATTTGCAAAAAGCAGATACACTATTTTTATCTAGTGAACCTTACCCATTTAAAGAAGAGCATGTGCAAATCTTAAAGGAGGAATTTCCGAAGAAAAATATTGAAATTATAGATGGAGAAATGTTTTCCTGGTATGGCTCAAGACTAATAAGATCTTACGAATATTTTACTTTGCTAGTTGATAGTGCTAGTTGATAGTGCTAGTTGATAAATCTCGTTCTAAATATTTTAACCGATTAATTTTATTTAATAGTTTTATGGCTTTGTATTCCGAAACGTCACTTAAAGCATGGTCGGTTTGCCTAAGATTATAAGCTTGCTCTATAAGCTGTTTATAACGCAAATGAAGCTTGTTTTGGCGATTTTTTATTTCGGTTAGTTTTAGCACTTTTAAAGAGTTAAGTACTAAATATACTTAAATTAGTTGGTCTTGCCAAGATAATTAGTGCTTAATATGCAAGAAATTTAATTTTAATAAGAGTAACTATTCTAGTTTTAAAAAACATATAAATTAACACAATCATATGAGAAAATACATTTTAATCATTACTTTTTTGTTTACTTCAAGCTCAATATTTAGTCAGATAAATTTTGAAAAAGGATATATTATAAATAGCTCTTCTGGAAAAATTTTATGTTTTATAAAAAATGAAGGTTGGGTAAATAGTCCTGATAAGATTTTATACAAATTGGATATGTCTTCGGATAAAGTCTTTGAAGGTGATTTAAGTAATATTAAGGAGTTTGGTTTTAAAAGTAATGTAAAGTATGTGAATAGATTAGTCAATGTAGATCTATCTTCTAATTTGATTAATAAATTAAGTAAAAACAGAGAGCCTAATTTTGTATTGAAACAAGTTTTTTTAAAACAGTTGATTGATGGAAAAGCAAATTTGTATGAATATAGAAGTAGTAAAGTAACTCGTTATTTTATCTCATTAAGTCTCGATGAAATTATTCCATTAATTTATAAAAGATATAAAGTTAATGTTACACAGATAGCCGAAAATGTTTCCTTTAAAAGTCAATTATATGAAAATTTAAAGTGCTCCTCTGGTGAATTATCAACTTTAAGGAAAATGGATTATTACTATAAAGACCTTATGGAGTATGTTGGAGCTTATAATTTATGTGAAACTGGGGAAAATATTGAATTGATTGATTTGAATCGTAAAAATCAGTTTTTGTTAAATGTAAAAGCAGGAGCTTTTCTTTCTACCATGTCAGTTGATTATAGAGCTAGTGGTTTCACGGCAAATGTAAACTCAGGAAAATTTGATAATAGGTTTTCACCTAGGTTTGGGTTAGAATTAGAGTACATGTTACCATTTAATAAAAACAAGTGGTCACTTTTTGTAGAACCTTCTTATCAGAGTTTTAATTCTTCTGGTGTTACAGATTTAAATGGTACGCTAAACTCTCAAGATATTAATATTGAATATAGCTTTGTGGAAATTCCAGTAGGAGTTCGTCATTATATGTATCTTTCAAATAAGGATTCAAGACTGTTTTTTAATCTGGCTTATGTTGTAGTGGCAGATTTTGGTGGTGAGCTTGAATATTCTGAAAATCTAAACTTAGATATTAAATCAAGACCTAATTTATTGTTCGGGTTTGGTTATAATCTAAACAAGGTAAGTTTAGAGTTTAGAATAGCTACATCCAGAAATATAGTTTCGGAATACTCAAGTTATTCAACAGATTATAAAAATATAGGAATTGTTTTTGGATATCACATCCTTTAATAATTCTATATGATTTTTCATTAAAAAAGTCGGTAACCTTACCGACTTTTTACTAACCAACTTGCCAACCTAAATTAAAGAAGTATGACTTAATTATTGTGCAAAGATGTAAATTAATAGGTGTTTTAATGTTATGTTAATATTAGCTTTAAATTAAGCTTCGTTTAATAACTTTAAACGAATGCTAAAACCAACCTAATGAAATCAACTATATTTTTATTGAGTTTCCTTTTTCTTTCTGTTTTAGGATACTCTCAAAATAATTCTGCTAATTGTAATTGTTGTACAGAAACCCATTCACAGTTTGATTTTTGGATAGGTGATTGGGTAGTAACCAACCCAGATGGTAAAAATAGTATTGATAAGATTCAAGATAAATGTATTTTAAGAGAAAACTGGACGAGTGCTAAAGGAAACTTTACAGGAACGAGTTATAATTTCTATAATGCTCAGAAAAAGCAATGGGAACAAATATGGGTTGATAACCAAGGCGGAAATCTTCATTTAAAAGGGCATAGAAAAGGAAATCAAATGATTCTAAGAACTGAGAATGCTAAAAATAAAAATGGCCAGACTTTTTACCATTAAGTCATATGGACTAAAAATGATGATGGCTCAGTAAGGCAACTTTGGGAAACTTATACTCAAGGAGTTGGTGTAGTTGTTGCTTTTGATGGGCTTTATAAAAAATTAAAGTAGAGTATAGTGTAACTCTAGGGTTTAAGAGAGAGGCGACTTTGACGTTGAGATTTATTTAACAATAAGATTTTAATCAAATCGTTATTTTAGCACAGTATTTGAAGTGTTAGAAGTTGTTTTATGGATATATTACTGTATAAAAAAGTTTTAATTTTTTCTATTTGCCTTAATGTATGTTTTACATTAAACGCACAAATTAGTGTCTCTGAAGTTATGCAAGAGTCAACAATTGCTACACATGATAACAATAAGTTGTATTATGTTGATTTTTGGGCAACTTGGTGTGGTCCATGTATTCATGCCAAGAAACATTTGACTGTGATTCAGAAGTTATTTCCTAATGACTTACATGTTATTTCTATATCAGAAGAAAGTCCAGTTAGGATAGAGCAGTTTTTGGAAAGGAATAATACTAAATTAACAATAGTTAGAGATTATTATGGTGAAACTTTTGATGCTTTTAAGATTAAAAGTTTACCTGTAGGAATGCTTTTTGATACTAAGGGTAAAAAGCTATGGGAAGGCCATCCAGGTGATTTAAATGCATCTTTAATCAATAGGTTTTTAAGAACTTCTTCTAAGGTTTCATCCCTTCATGATTTTGTGAATGTCATTGTGGAAGTTGAGGATGATATGGCCGATTACATGCCAGCTAAATCAATTGAAATAAACCCTTTAAAATCATCTAGTTCTGAATTCTTAATTATTGATAATAAGAATTATTTGGAGCTAAATGGCGATTTATTGGATATCGTTAGTTACTTATCAAGGATTTATAAAAAACAAATAGTGATAGATAATGATCTTAATAGCTCATATCAGATTTATATTAAGAAGCCAGTTGCAAATAAGGCTGATATTGCTATTACATTATTAGAGCAATTGGATTATTCAATTGAAATTAATGAAACTACAAATCAAGTATTTTCTCTAAAACTTGATAATCCAAATTTTTGGGATACAAATCAAATTAATTGGGGAAATAATAACAATCATTATTTAATTAGTGATACAGACATCACAGCAGATAATGTCTCTTTAAAAGATTTAACCTACGAGTTGTCCAGAGTTCTCGAAACACCTGTAGTGATTTTAGATGAAGATGAGCAAAGCTTAAAGATTCATGATTGGCAAATCCATTACAAGTATTTTGAATTTATGTACAATAATTTTTTAGATTATGGAATAAGTATTAAAAAAGAAAAAATAAACTATCCAGTATATTCAATTACTAAAAAAGCTCCTTAATAAGGAGCTTTTTTATTCTTGTTTCTATAACTAAAACCTAGTTAGTAGCATTAATAACTCTAAACTCTGTACGTCTGTTTCTTTGATGTTGAGCTTCAGAGCACTCTACACCATTAGAACATCTATTTGTAAGACGTGTTTCTCCAAATCCTCTAGCCGATAATCTACTTCTAGAAATACCTTTAGATACTAAGTAATTAACTACTGAATTTGCACGTTGCTGTGACAGTGATTGATTGAAAGTATCATCACCTCTAGAATCTGTATGAGACATAATTTCAATATTTACATTAGATTCTCTTAAAAGAGGTAATAAAGTATCGTCTATTGTTCTTTTAGATGCGTTAGTTAATCTAGCGCTTGCTAGTTCGTAGAAAATAGGAATTACATTAGGATCTAGTAAATCACAATCAACTTCTTCCCAAGAAGAAATTCCACCTCTTTGATCCATCACAGTTCTTGATATTTCATCAGACTTAGAAGGGATATTAGTAGGAACAGATCTTGCTGGAGTGTCAACAACGCGTCTAGTAATAGTCGCATATTCTGCTGGGATTTCAATTTCATCTACACGAGCAGGAGTTTTAATAACTCTTTTCTTATATGTGGTTGGTTGCTCTGGTACTGGAACATTACTTGTAGTAGCGTCTGATGTTAAGGTTGTAAATGAGACTTCTCTAAATTGAGCTGGATATTCAACAAAACAAGCAGCTACACAATCTTCTTTATTTACAGAAGGACAATCTTCCAAGATTTTGTATTCCCATCCAGAAGTTTTTGGATATGTTTCGTATGTTCTAGAATCCGTACCAAAGGTTGCTGGAATTACTTTTAAATCTGTACGACCTTCTTTTTTAATGTATGAGACTTCCACAGTTTCATAAACTGCAGGTACATATACAAACTTTTTAGAGGCTTCTTTAACAAGTACTCGTTCTTCAACCGTTTTATAGGTGGCTGGTTCAATTTCCAAAGTTGTATAAGCTGGATACGACTGATAGGTTTCTGTAACTTCCTTAAAAGTGTCTTTTGTAATACACTTTACATAACACTTGCCTGGAGCAGGATTAGCAGGTAAGTCTTGAGCTGAGGATACACCATAACCTACTAAGGCACAAATAGTCAAAAATAGTTTTTGTTTCATAAGATTTAAATTTGTAATTGGTTTAATAGCTTAATTCATAACACTACAGGACTGATACCTGTTTTTTTATAAAGTTATAGTCGAAGTAGAAAAGGGTATTTATAAAGATAAGAAAAATTAACATATTTTAACAAATAATTTCATTATAAATTAAGTTTCAGAGTTTTATTGATAATAAAAATTAAGTTGTAGACCTACTTTTTGATTAAAGATTTTTTAATGTTTTTATCTTTTCTTTGAAAATTCAGTAAATTTGCAGCACTAAAAAGCAATATTATTACGAATGAAGCAAATCGCGCCATACAACCCAAAACATAAAGTAAGAATAGTAACTGCAGCCTCTTTATTTGATGGTCATGACGCCTCAATAAATATTATGCGTAGAATTATTCAATCTACTGGTGTTGAGGTAATTCATTTAGGGCATGATCGTAGTGTTGAAGAAGTTGTAAATACTGCAATACAAGAAGATGTAAATGCTATTTGTTTAACCTCATACCAAGGAGGACACAATGAGTACTTTAAATATATGTACGATCTGCTTAAAGAAAAAGGTGCAGGACATATTAAAATCTTCGGAGGAGGAGGAGGAGTAATTCTTCCTGAAGAAATTAAAGAATTGATGGACTACGGAATTGATCGTATCTATTCTCCAGATGATGGTAGAGAGATGGGATTACAAGGTATGATAAATGACCTAGTAGAAAAATCGGATTTTGCTATTGGTGATGCTTTAAATGGTGAGATAGATAAATTACCATCAAAAAACCCTAAGGCAATTGCTCGCGTAATTTCTTCAGCAGAAAATTTTCCAGAAATAGCTAAAGATACTTTAGATAAAATTCATAAAAAAAATGAAGACTGTAAAACTCCAGTATTAGGAATTACAGGAACAGGAGGAGCTGGTAAATCGAGTTTAGTTGATGAGTTAGTGAGACGTTTCTTAATAGACTTCCCTGAAAAAACTATCGGACTTATTTCTGTAGATCCTTCTAAACGTAAAACAGGGGGTGCGCTTTTAGGAGATCGTATTCGTATGAATGCTATTAATTCTCCTAGAGTCTATATGAGAAGTTTGGCTACGCGTCAATCTAATTTAGCACTGTCTAAATACGTTAACGAAGCTGTTGAGGTATTAAAGGCTGCAGAATACGATTTAATAATTCTTGAAACTTCTGGTATTGGTCAATCTGATACTGAAATTATTGAACATAGTGATGTGTCGCTTTATGTAATGACGCCAGAATTTGGTGCTGCTACTCAGCTTGAAAAAATAGACATGCTTGACTTTGCAGATTTAGTAGCCATTAATAAGTTCGATAAGCGTGGTGCATTAGATGCGTTACGTGATGTGAAAAAGCAATACATGCGTAATAATAATCTTTGGGATACACCTCAAGATCAGTTACCTGTTTTTGGTACTATTGCTTCTCAGTTTAATGATCCAGGAATGAATACGCTTTATAAGGCTATTATGGATAAACTAGTAGAGCGAACAGAATCTAACCTGAAATCTTCATTTGAGATTACAGATGAAATGAGTGAGAAGGTATTTGTTATTCCGCCAGCTAGAACACGATACCTTTCGGAAATAGCAGAGAATAATAGAGCATACGACAAAAAAGCTAATACTCAAGTAGAAGTAGCTCAGAAATTATATGGAATTTATAAAACCATCTGTTCGGTTGCTAATGTCACTTCGAGCGCAGTCGAGAAGTCTTTCATAATTAAATCTGGTTTACATCAAGATGAGATTCTGAATCAAGTTCAGAATGACAGTGATAAAGACTTTTTAAACTTATTGCTTAAAGAATTCGATAGAGTTAAACTTAACTTAGATCCTTATAACTGGGAAATTATAACAGGTTGGGAAAACAAAGTAAATAGATATAAAAACCCAATTTATTCTTTTAAAGTAAGAGATAAAGAGATTAAAATAGAAACACATACGGAGTCTTTATCGCATACGCAGATTCCAAAAGTGGCATTACCAAAGTATCAAGCTTGGGGAGATATCTTACGTTGGAGCTTACAAGAAAATGTTCCTGGTGAGTTTCCTTATACTTCAGGATTATATCCTTTTAAAAGAACAGGAGAAGATCCAGCACGTATGTTTGCTGGAGAAGGAGGTCCAGAACGTACAAATAGACGTTTTCATTATGTGAGCATGGGATTACCAGCAAAGCGTTTATCTACTGCTTTTGATAGTGTTACACTTTATGGTAATGATCCAGATCATAGACCAGATATTTATGGTAAAATAGGAAATGCAGGAGTGTCTATATGTTGTTTAGACGACGCCAAAAAATTGTATTCTGGATTTAATTTAGCAGATGTCATGACTTCTGTGAGTATGACTATTAATGGTCCAGCTCCAATATTATTAGGATTCTTTATGAATGCTGCTATAGACCAGCAGTGTGAGATCTATATTAAAGCGCAAGGATTAGAAAGTGAAGTAGAAGCTAAAATTGCTGAAATCTATAAAGAGAAAGGCATAGAGCGACCAAGATATAATGGAGATTTACCAGAAGGTAATGATGGTTTAGGTTTAATGTTGTTAGGTGTAACAGGAGATCAAGTGTTGCCAGCAGACGTTTATGCAGATATTAAGACCAGAACCATTGCTCAAGTTAGAGGAACTGTACAGGCCGATATTTTAAAAGAAGATCAAGCGCAAAATACGTGTATTTTCTCTACGGAATTTGCACTGCGTTTAATGGGAGACGTACAAGAGTATTTTATTGAAAATAATGTGCGTAACTTCTATTCGGTGTCTATTTCTGGATATCATATTGCAGAAGCAGGAGCGAACCCTATTACGCAATTGGCATTGACATTATCTAACGGTTTCACTTATGTAGAATATTACTTAAGTCGCGGTATGGATATTAATAAGTTTGGTCCAAACTTATCGTTCTTTTTCTCTAACGGTATCGATCCTGAATATGCTGTTATTGGTCGTGTGGCACGTAAAATATGGGCAAAAGCCTTAAAGCATAAGTATGGTGCCAACCCAAGAGCGCAGATGTTGAAATACCATATACAAACTTCGGGTCGTAGTTTGCATGCTCAAGAAATTGACTTTAACGATATTCGTACGACACTTCAAGCGTTATATGCTATTTATGATAACTGTAACTCGTTGCATACTAATGCTTATGACGAGGCTATTACTACACCAACCGAAGAGAGTGTGCGTAGAGCAATGGCTATTCAGTTGATTATTAATAAGGAGTTAGGACTTGCTAAAAACGAAAACCCAATACAAGGGTCGTTTATTATAGAAGAGCTTACCGATTTGGTAGAAGAAGCCGTATTACTAGAGTTTGATAGAATTACGGAGCGTGGTGGTGTACTTGGCGCTATGGAAACCATGTACCAACGTAGTAAAATTCAGGAGGAAAGCTTGTATTATGAGACTTTAAAGCACAATGGTGATTTTCCAATTATTGGAGTAAACACCTTCTTGAGTAGTAAAGGATCGCCAACGGTACAACCTGCTGAAGTTATAAGAGCTACTGAAGAAGAGAAGCAATACCAAATACAAACCCTTGAGAATTTACATAAGAGTAATGATACCAAGGCGTTGCTAAAAGCGCTTCAGCATAAAGCGATTAACAACGAAAACATTTTTGAAGCCTTAATGGATGTTTGTAAAGTGTGTTCTTTAGGGCAAATTACTGAAGCTTTATTTGAAGTAGGCGGACAGTATAGACGTAATATGTAGTGTGTTTTTACACCTTAAGCTATAAGAATCCCGAGTGTTTGCTCGGGATTTTTTATGGAGTTAACCTAACATAAAGGGTTGTTTGTAAATTTATGTTGGATTTTTTAGTTTGATACACGAGTAATTTATATAACTACTTAATTTTGCATAAAGCCATTACTACCCATTTACACCCTAATGACCAAAAAATAATTTGATTTTGTAGGAGATTTACTAAATAACTAATTCATTTGCTATATATTAGATTTTTTGAATGTACAATTGTTAACCCAAAACAAACCCAATGAAATACTTTTACAACAAAAAACAGTCCTTATTATTTTCATTAATGCTTGTAGTTACTACTCATGTTTTTTATGCTCAAGAACCGCACAAGGAATATTATGATGATGGAACAGTATCTAGAACAGGTTACTATAAGGATGATAAACGCGTTGGCGAATGGAAATTTTATCATGAGAATGGAAAATTAGCATTGGCAGGAAAGTTTGAAAACGGTAATACTGTTGGTGTGTGGAAAAGCTATACAGAAAGTGGTAAATTATATGGTGAAGGACATTTTGAAAATGGCATTGAAATAGGTGAATGGAAGTATTATTATGAAACAGGTCAATTAGAAAAAGTAGTAATGTTTAATGCTAATGAACAGCTAGATGGCGTATGGAAAAAATACCATGAAAATGGTAAGCTGGCTGCCGTAGGAACCTTTGAAAATAATGCTCAGGTAGATGAATGGAAAATATACCATGAAAATGGTCAATTAGCTGAAATAGGAGTTTTTGAAGCTGGTGAATATGAAGGCCTGTGGAAAGCTTATCATGAGAATGGTCAGTTATCTATGATAGGGTATTATGAAGATGATAAAGCTACTGGTGAATGGAAACATTATCATGAAAACGGTCAATTATCTGAAATAGGATATATAGAAAATGGTAAAAAAATAGGAGAATGGAAATTCTACTATGACAATGGTCAATTATCTGAAATAGGAACTTTTGACGCTGAAGGATCACAAGGAGTGTGGAAGTCCTATCATGAAAATGGCCAATTATCAGCTGTCGGAATACGTGAAAATTATAAAAAAGATGGAGAATGGAAACATTATCACGATAATGGGCAGTTACAGGAATTCGGAAATTTTACTAAAGGCAAAGCCACAGGAGAATGGAAAATTTACCATAGAAACAATACCATCTATCAAATAAGACTATGGGATGATGGTAAGTTTATGGATATTATTTCTTGTTATGATAATAAAGGCAATAAACTAGACAAAGGCACCTTGGTACATGGTAATGGTACTGTAAATTATTATGATGAAAACGGTAAACTAACCGAAACAAAAACATTTGTAGATGGTTTAGAACAAAAATAATGAGTTATTAGCACTCTCTTAAACACAGTGTACTAAAACTAAATATTAGATACTTAATCGCTTGTTCTTATCGATTGTTAAACACCTAACTACAACGTCAGCATCCAAGTATGTTGAAGCTTTTTAAAGGTTTTAAGTTCGCGTCTTAATAATGGGATGTAGTCTTTACCGTTACTGTTACATTTTTCTAAACGACGACAGTTGCTATACAAACGGTTGGTAAGCTGTCTTACCGATGCCATGTGCTTGTGTTTTTTATCTGTGTGACGTTCTTGTTCGGCTTTAGCGATTTCAGGTGCTAAAGAAATAGACTGTTGTACGATGTCTCCAGAGAAGTAGATGTGTTCGTTTTCTGAACCATCTTTATGCAAATATGACAAATCATGGCTTAAGTAGGTAGAGATGCTTCTAGATAGGACAAAAATATCCATAGCCTTTTGATATATAGGCAAATCCGATAGATGAGATGGTAAATGAGGTAACATAGTATATAATAGCAATTTATATCAAAATTAAGCACAAGAATTGAGATTCTACTTTTGATATTAAAGCAATATATTATATTTGCTTTAAATATTAAGTTATTTTTTAATTTCTCTTTAAATGAGTATAGATAGATTAAACTGGAAGATTTTAAAGTGTTTGCAGGACAATGCAAGACAGTCTAACGCTGAAATTGGTAGACAAGTAGGTATTACCTCTCCAGCAGTTTCGGAGCGTATAAAAAAGATGGAAGATGCAGGTATTATTGAAGACTATTACACATCAGTTTCTTATTTTGAAGCAGGTTATCAATTAAAGGCTATTATTACCTTACGCGCTTTTATGGGAAAGCTAAAGCCTTTTTTTGAGAAGGTAAAAACCTATGATGAGGTGTTGAACTGCTATCGTATTACAGGAAACGAAAATATTGTAATGGAAGTGGTGCTTAAAAACCAAAAGCACTTAGAAACCTTTATTGACCAGTTGATTATATATGGAGAAACCAAAACGCAAATAGTGCTTTCGCAAGTGGTAAAGAATGGAGCGATAAAGCCATTGAAGTGATTACTTCTTGTTGGGTAAGTCGTCGTCAGGGTCATGATCGTCATAGTTGACACCTGGAGGGTTAAAAAGTCCCCAACGGTCAATAATATAATCCCAAGGATTAAAACTTTTAACCCATTCAGCAAATAAAACTCTAAACTCTTCTATTTCTTGTCTTAGAAAATTTAGGTATTCAACATCTTTATAACCGTGCATTTCTATACCTGTTAAATCTGTTGAAATTTCTCGAGCAGCTTTTCGTATTATTGTTGCATTTTCCATTTTTATAGCATAAGGAATATTAGAACTTAAAGCTCCAGCAATTTTAGCAGGAATGATTAAAGCATTTTTTGAAAGATAATCAATATTATTTTTAATCATTTCTGCTTCAATGTCTTTATTAAACTCAATGTCAGTGTGTTCTATAGCTTCAACTAAATTTCTAACGAGTTGTTGAATTTCAATTGCTTTAGCAAAAACTGGTATTTTATTCCATTCTTCTATCATTTGCCAATATTATTTGCAATATGCTCAGCAATTAGCTTAGCGTGTACTCTTGAGTTTTCAATAAACCATTTGTGGGTTTCGGTTCCTCCACAAATTACACCTGCAAGGTAGAGTCCTTGTACGTTGCTTTCCATGGTATCAGGATTGTACTGTGGAAAGAAATTTCCATCATTAGACAAGGTAACTCCTGCTTGTTCTAAAAACTGAAAGTTAGGTTGGTAGCCTGTGAGAGCCACTACATAGTCGTTAGCAATGGTTTCAGTGCCTTTAGGTGTGGAAATGATTACCTGATGTGGTGTAATTTCTTTGATTTCGGAATTAAAATAGGCTTTAATGCTACCTTCCTCAATTCTGTTAATGATATCAGGTCTTACCCAATATTTTACACGTTCGCCAATAGCTCCTTTACGTACTACCATAGTAACGTTTCCACCTTTACGCCAAATTTCAAGTGCAGCATCAACTGCAGAATTGCTAGCACCAACCACAATAACGTCTTGCATACTAAAAGGATGCGCTTCTTTGTAGTAATGTGACACTTTAGGTAAGGACTCACCAGGAACATTTAAAAGTTTAGGGATGTCGTAAAACCCTGTGGCGATCACTACTTTTTTTGCACTGTAGTTGGTTTTGTTTGAGGTAACCTGAAATTGGTTGTTTTGCTTTTGTATGGCTGTTACTTCTTCATACAGGTTTATGTTGAGCGTGTTAGATGTTGCTACACGACGGTAATATTCCAAGGCCTCGTCTCTATTTGGTTTTGGGTTATTGCTTATAAATGGAATGTTGTCGATTTCCAAACGCTCGGAAGTGGAGAAAAAGGTCATGTTTAAAGGGTAGTTAAACAAAGAGTTGGTGAGTGCGCCTTTTTCGAGTACGATATAATTCCAACCTCTTTTCTCACATTCCAAAGCGCAGGCAATTCCAATAGGACCTGCTCCAATAATTAGTATATCTGTTTGTGTCATTAATATTGTGTTGCTACTAAGTTAAGGTTATTCTTCTATTTTTTGAAATCTCATTTTACGCTTTAACATTAAAAGTATGGCAATACATACTACCATCACTAAAGACACAATGTACCATGTGTTGGTAAAGCCTACCAATTCCACCATGTGCATTCCTGAATTATGCCCAAAGATATGTGCAATGGCAAACGCCATACTGTATAAAGCCATGTATTCGCCTTGGTTGCCTTGTTTTGCACGTTTTAAGGCAAAAGCATTAGAAAATGGGAAGGCAATCATTTCGCCAATGGTCATAAACAACATGCCAATAACCAATACACCAACCCAAGCAGTAACATTAAGCACAATAAAGCTTATAAGTGTTAATACAGCTCCAAAGGCTACTAAACCTGTTTTGGTGTATTTAGGAGATTCGAGCCATTTTACTAGAGGCATTTCAAATACAGCAATTAATAAACCGTTCATTCCCATGAGTAATCCTATTTTAAACTCTGATAATACATGTACGTCTTTGTAGTACAGTGGCATTGTTGAGAAGTACTGAAGAAAGGCAATACTAAATAATACCATAGCTACTAAAAAGATAATGTACTTTCCGTCTTTATAAGCCGATTTAGGGTTTTGAGAAACGATGTTATCCTGAACTCTAGCAGTTTTAGGGTTGAGTACCTTGAGTAATAGGAAGCCTGCAGCTATACAAGTAATACCATCTACCCAAAACAAACCACCATAACCCAATGTAGCAATAATTAATCCGCCAATGGCAGGACCAGCAGAAAATCCAAGGTTAATAGCCAAACGAATAAGTGTAACTGAGCGTGTTTTGTTTTCAGGCTTACTGTAAGCACTTAATGCTACAAACATTGCAGGACGAAACATATCGGCTACTGCAAGGAGTAAAAATATACCTAGCATGATGCCATAGTAGGTGCTTATAAATTGTAAGCCAATGAATAGAAGCCCTGACAGTACTAAACTAATTACCATTACTTTGTAATACCCAATTTTGTCGGTGAGTTTGCCACCAAGCCAAGACCCAACTACCGAACCTGCACCAAAAGCACTCATAATCATACCAACATCAGAAAGACTAAAGTCTAAGCTTTTATTGAGATATAATGATAAAAACGGAATAACCATGGTGCCAGCTCTGTTAATGAGTGTAATGAGCGATAACCACCATACTTCTTTAGACAACCCACTAAATGTGTTTAGGTAGGGTTGTAATAACTTGTTGTTTAAAAAATAAATAAATTTCATTGTTTGATTGATTGTTATAAAAGTAAAAAGTCCGACGCTAGCGTCGGACTTTTCTATATTGATTAATTGTATTCAACTATCACTACAATATATAGCAAGCCCGACTTCGTTGAGAAGAGGTATATTTTTGCTTTACAATTGTATTACAGTTGAACATGATTTTTTCTTTATTGCTCTTCAAAGCTAGGTAAAAAAAGTTTAAGTTGTATTTTTGAATTGAAAAAATTAACCCAAATGAGAAAAGTTATTACATTTTTAGTGTTGGTATTAGTCTTAGGTTGTCATCAAGGAAAAGAACCGATTGTTGGTGAGACCGAGTTTCAAAAGAAGATGAATGCTGATTTTAGAGATGCAACAAGTTCGCCACTTAAAGGAAGAGCTAAAAAGAATTTTAAGGGACTTGATTTTTTTAAGTTTGACTCAGCTTATGTAGTTACTGCTCAATTAAAACGTACACCAGACTCTAAGTGGTTTAATATGAAAACGAATACTGACCGTTTATCTAGAGAACGTGTTTATGGTGTTTTGACGTTTGAGTTACAAGGGCAAACTTATCAGTTGAATGTATACCAAGGCGAAGATTCTATTACTAGCGAAGATCAGCAAGATTATTTGTTTTTACCTTTTTTAGACAACACAAATGGAGAGACGACCTATGGAGGCGGACGTTATATTGATTTAAAAATTCCTGAAGGCGACACTATTGTGGTTGATTTTAACAAAGCTTATAACCCTTATTGTGCTTACAATGAGAACTACTCTTGCCCAATTGTGCCTAGAGTAAATTACTTAGATACCAACATACAAGCAGGTGTGAAGGCATATAAAAAATAAAAGCGCCATTTTAAACGACGCTTTTATTTAAGATTATTGTTTTATTATTCGTTTGGAGAGTGCTCCACTACTGGTTTTTAATTGTAATAGATATACTCCATTGGAAAACGAGCTGCAATCGATTTTAGAGAGTGACTCTTGAGAGTGAAATATAAGTCTTCCGTTTATGTCAATTACTTCAATACTTTCTATAGTAATATGATTAGGTAGTTTTATATTTACTACATTGGAAGTTGGATTAGGATAGATACTTATTTTGGATAATTCTTCAGTTTCGATACCCAATGTACCACTTACTTCAAAATATTGCTTGTCGTAAAGTGACCAAGTGCCATCTGCGTTTTGTACTCTCACGTACACATAATGATCACCTTGAGCCATACTACCAGATGTTGCAACAATAACATTTTCGTCAATATTATCACCAGATGTTGTGATTGGGTTTCCGTTGCCTTCTCCAGGATCTATGTCAATAAAATATTCAGCAGCTACAATAGATGCGTTATTGAAAAACGTAGGTGTTCTTACAGAAAATACTGTATGTGTGTAAACACTGTAGTTGCCAGCAGTGTTACCAACACGTATAAATAATCTGTGGCTTCCTGTAGGTAAACCTGTTGTAGGAATAGCAAGATTTTGGTCTACGGTTTCAGTATCTGTGATTGTTACTTGATTGCCTAAACCTATGCCAGGATCAGCGTCAAAATAATATTCTATGCTGTTAATATCAGCTATATTAATCTCTGCTAGTGGTACAACTGAAAACACTATGTTGTCATATAAAGACCATACATCGTTTGCATTTTTTACTCTTACAAAGGCTCTATGACTACCTTGCGGTAATGTATTTGTAAGAAATGCTAAATTCTCATCCAAGGTTTCGTCTGTAGGTATTGTAATTACTGTTGCATTTCCAGTTCCAGGGTCAGTACCAAAATAGTATTCAGCAGCTGTAATATCATAATTGTTTAATACAGCAGGACTATGGTTAACGCTAAAAGCTACATTGTCATATGCACCATAAGTTCCATCGCTATTTTTTGCTCTAATGAATAATTTATGACTACCAGAACTTAAAGCAGCTGTTGAAATATTGAACGATTGGTCAATAGTCTCCATAGCAGCTACAGATAATTGTGTGCCGTTGCCAATACCAGGATCTGTATCAACATAATATTCAAAACCATCAATGTTTGCTGTATTAAAGGTTGCATTAGCTGCTTTAACACTAAAGCTTTGAGAATAGTAATAGCTAGTGCTGCCATCATCTTTTACAGCGCGTACAAATAGCTTGTGGTTGCCAGCAGATAATCCTGTTGTAGGAATACTGAAGTTTTGATTAAGTAATTCAGCATCTGGGTCAATATCTATACTTGTGCCATTGCCAATACCTGGATCGGTGTCAAAGTAATATTCTATTTCAGAAATATCACCTTGAGCAAACGATAGGTAAGCGGTAAGCAAAAAAGTTATGTGAATAAGTCGTTTCATAATCAGTTTATTTTTTGATTATTAATTAGACTTATTAGCATTTGCCTTTACGTTTACGTTGATGTTTTCACCAGCTTCAATTAAGTTGTTACTGATAGTAAAGCTTGTTAAGTATGGTAATTCGGTTGGGTAACCACGCATATCAAAATCGTAATCGCCATTGAAAATACCTATGTCGTTTCCGTCAGAACCAGCGTTAAGCCCAACTGAACTTGGAGACAGTGTGAAATCATCTTCAGGAGCAATATCAAAAGCCGATGATGCTACACTGGTAAAAAATGGATTTTGGTTGTCAAAATTACCTGTTCCAGGCATTGCTAGTGAAAGTGTACCACCAGTTGACATGTAGCTAATAGAGTTGTTAAGAGTTAGTGTTCTACCTGTAGTTGGTGTAAATAAAGTGTTTATTCCGTTTGAGATAAATATATTATTGAAAGCAGTTACATCACCAGTCATGTTTGGGAAAATATTTGTGTTTCCCCACGTATGGTTTATTCTAACAACGTTATTGTTAAAAATGGTTGTGTCGTTAAAGTATCGTAAGGCGTAACTAGCAGTTGCATTACCGTTTAATAATGTAATGTGGTTATTGGTAATTACGGTGTTTATACATTTTGTTGGGTCTGCATGAAGTGTGATACCAAAATTAATGACATTA
The DNA here is from genome assembly GCF_025548475.1 of Gaetbulibacter sp. NE. Taxonomy (NCBI): domain Bacteria; kingdom Pseudomonadati; phylum Bacteroidota; class Flavobacteriia; order Flavobacteriales; family Flavobacteriaceae; genus Gaetbulibacter; species Gaetbulibacter sp. NE. Next base: position 94,052 of record NZ_JAOQHY010000002.1, read on the forward strand.
CCTCTTATAATCCAGTTGTTGTTGGTAGTGGTATGGCCAGCATTTGTAGAGCCCACAAAAATAGTTTGGTTAACAAAGTTATCTTCAATAATAATATTATCAGATGTAGATGTGCTTGAGTTGTAAGTGATGTAAGTACTGATGTAAAACCCACTAATTTTAATGTTATCAGCATCAATTCTTACACTTGATAATTCGGTTCTTCTACCATCATTTAGTTCCGGTGCATAACCAGAACCAAAAAGAGTAATTTCTTTGTTGATAGTAACAGCTCCATAACTTGTTAAAGACGGTTGTACGTAAATAATGTCTCCATTATTAGCTGCTGAAATAGCATCAGTAATGTTATTAAACATATGAGCAGGAGATGTGTCAATAACAGGGTCGTTGTCAACAATAAGAATGTTTTGAGCTTGGGTGTAGCTAAGTACAAAAATTGATAATACAGTAAATAGTTTTTTCATGATAATTAGGTTTGATTAATAACATTTCAAAAGTCCTAATTGTCAGTAAGAAAAAACATACGATATATGTCGTATATTTAATTATATGATTGGATGTTAATTATTTAGTTAGGTATATGCCTGCAAAAACTGCTAAAAATCCAACTATAAAACTAGCAATTGTATATAGTGCAAAACTTGTAAAATCACCTGATTTTAAAAAAACATGGTTTTCGTAAGCAAAGGTTGAAAATGTGGTGAATCCACCACAAAAACCAGTGGCTAAAAGCAGTGTTTGATTTGAAGACAGTGTATTGTTTTTAACTGCTAATCCTAAAATAATGCCAATGAGTAAACTCCCTAAAATATTTGCTGCAAATGTACCATAAGGAATTCCAGTTTCGGTGCTGTTAAGGTATTTGCTTAGGATGTATCTTAAAACACTTCCAAAACCACCACCAACAAAAACAAGAAGTAGGTTTTTCATCTATTTTACAGCAATGTATATTTTAGTTATCCAATCAGCAGGATTAGGTGTGCTTGTAGGATCGGTTAAGTACGTTTCAAGCATTGGTCCGTTTTCATCGGTGAATTCAAGATTATTTTCGGTGATATATTTCATAGTAGTGTCCCAAGCCTCTTTTAAGTTAGCATAATCGCCAGTAAGAGTTGTTTCAACTGCTTTAAATGGTTGTAACTGTCCTGTTAAAATATCACTATCATCAGCAGTAATTACTTGAGATGTTGTAGGTATGCAGCACGAAAACATTACAGCATTATTGGCTTCGTCCCATTTGTGATAATATACAAAAGGAGGTCCAGCCATAGTAATATTGTGTGTAATAGCATAAGCACCAACTTTAGGTAACATATCCTGCATTTTAGTATCTAGCTCGCTAATTTTACAAGAAGTGGTATTATATAGGTAAAATCCGCCACTGTGCTGTGTTACTCCATTTACTTTAATTGAATAGACTTTCATAGACTCAACAACTAAGCTATCTAGTTTTTCTAAACCACGCTCAAAGTCTGGACCAATCATGTTGTCAAAACCACCAGAAACTAATGCAGAAGCTTTAAATATAAACGGAACATTGTCACTGTTCATTTTCCATACTACGTTGGTTTTACCGTCTTCGGTAGGAGTAAATTCCCATTGTATCTTTGAAGGGTCAAAATCCCCAAACTGTAGTTCTTGATCAATAGAAACATTAGGTTTAGTTGCTAAGGTTTTCATGTTACCTTCTCCATGAGAATCCACCCACGAATACGCACCTCCAACACCTTTGGTTTGTTCGCTAAGAGTAATTACTGTTTCTGGATCTTTTTCAACCCAAGACGACCATGCTTCCCAGTTTTTAAAATCAATAACATTATTGTAAATAACAGCAGCAGGCGCATTGATTGTACGTTCTCTTTTAACTTCAAAAGAATTAGGCTGTACAGCAATGTAAATAGCAATACCTATAATGAGTATAAGAAGTAAAAAGAATATATATTTTAAAGCTTTCATCTTTGGTTTTAAAGTTGTTTTACCAAAGATAATTAAAAAAGCGATACTATTATTAATTGATATAGCATCAAGAAACTACATGAATACAAATTTAATTGTGGAGATAAAAAAGATGAAAGAAATAAAAGCTATTAGTACCCAAATAACGCCTTTGTAATAACGTTTATGTAGCTTAAGGTCTTTTTTGTAGGTGAAAATTAATATAATAATAAATGCTATTGCAAATAAAATTCCAAAAACCCATTGCCCTTTAGTAAACATAAAATTAAATTTATGTAAAATTAAATATTTATATTTCAAAAATTTTTAAAAAAAGCATAAAATAATACTAATATACTAATGAAAGATAAAATTGAAGCCGTAAAAGCTTTTCACTCAGCATTTAAAATAGGACATAGAGAAACACCTAAAGCTGACTTAGGTTTAGAAAAGAATATGTTGCGTTATAAACTGATGAGAGAAGAAAATGAAGAGTATCTAGAAGCAGCAAATAACAATGATTTGGTTGAGGTTGCAGATGCGCTTGGTGATTTACTTTATATTTTATGCGGAACCATTATTGAACACGGTTTGCAATATAAAATAGAAGAAGTTTTTGAAGAAATACAACGCAGTAATATGAGTAAGCTAGGTGAAGATGGAGAGCCTATTTATAGAGAAGATGGAAAAGTATTGAAAGGACCTAATTATTTTAAACCTGATATTGCATCTATTTTAGATAAATAAAAAAAGAGAAGCAATGTTGCTTCTCTTTTTTTTAAACCTTAACTCTCCAACCAAAAGGGTCGTCAGTTCTGTTATATTGTATGTCTGTAATTCGTTTTTTCAATAATGAAGCGTAGCTGTTTTCTAATTCTGGTAGGTCGTAATCAGTTCCTTTATATCCAAAAGCAGCTATTGGAGATACAACAGCAGCAGTACCAGAGCCAAACATTTCTTTAAGTGATCCATTTTTGGCAGCTTCAACAACTTCGTTCACCGATATTTTTTTGACTTCAACATTTATACCTTCGGCTTCTGCAATTTCAATAATACTCTTACGAGTAATCCCATCTAAAATTCTATCGCTAGTAGGTGCAGTCATTAATGTGTCGTTAATTCTAACAAAAATATTCATTGCGCCAGCTTCTTCAATATATTCGTGAGTGTTATCGTCAGTCCAAATAACTTGATTATATCCTTTTTGAATTGCTAACTGTGTTGGGTAAAATTGACCTGCATAGTTACCACCAGCTTTAGCATATCCTACACCACCATTAGCTGAGCGCGAGTATTTTTCTTCAATAGCCACTTTAACTTTACCAGAAAAATAAGCGCCAGAAGGTGCAGTTGCGATAATAAACTTATACGCATTGGCAGGCGACGCATGAAAACCATTTCCAGAAGCAAAAATAAAAGGTCTTATGTATAAAGAACCTCCAGAGTTTGTAGGAATCCAATTGCTATCCAGTTTTAAAAGTGCTTTTAAGCCTTCCATAAAATACGCTTCTGGTAATTCAGGGATTGCCAAGCGTTTTGCTGAAATATTTAAACGCTTGCAATTGTCCATTGGGCGAAATAACCACACGTCTTCATTAGTGTCTTTATAGGCTTTCATGCCTTCAAAAATAGACTGTCCGTAATGAAATATTTTAGCAGAAGGGTCTAAAGTAATAGGTTGGTAAGGCACAATTGTAGGAGTTTCCCAAGCGCCATTTTTATAATCGCAAACCAACATATGATCTGAAAACACACTACCAAATGCTAAATTGTTAAAATCTACATCACTTATCTTGCTTTTTTCACACTTAGTTACAGGGATATTGTTGATTATATTTTCCATGGATATGTTTTGAGTATATTTTGCAAAATTATGAAAATATAATGGTATTTAATTTAGTATTGGATTAAGAACTCGTTTAAACTTTTTCAATTGGCTAAAAAAGTATTGATTTTTATACACTTTTGATTTTATAAAAGTGATTGTGTTTTTAACTTTTATAAGTGATTATTACGTAATACTCTTTGTATTATACTTTAAATTAAAAAGTTTAGAAACATTCTAACAAAAAAAACAAGTATCTTAGTGGCGTTATTAAAATTTATTAAAATTATGAGAAAAATAGCTGCCCTTTTGGTTGTGTTAGTTGCTTTTGCAGCGTGTAAAAGTGAAAAGAAAGAACCTGCAAATGATACTGTAAAAGAAGAAGTGACTTATGCTTCTTTTGGAAAAGAAATAGTTGCTGATGATGCCGTTGCTGCTAAATCTATGGCAAAACATTATAAAGACATGAGTGTAGGAGATAGTATTCCTTCTAAAATGATTGCTACTGTTGAAGAAGTATGTCAAGCTAAAGGTTGTTGGATGAAATTAAAACTAGAAGATGATAGCCAAGTTATGGTGAAGTTTAAAGACTATGCTTTTTTTGTGCCTAAAAATATTGCTGGTAAAGAAGTAATCATAAACGGACAAGCTTTTGTTACTGAAACTTCAGTAGATCAATTACGCCATATTGCTGAAGATGGAGGAAAAACAACTGAAGAAATTGAAGCAATAACTGAGCCTAAAAAAGAATATGCTTTTTTAGCTGATGGTGTATTGTTAAAAGAAGAGTAAATGAGACTATTTGCTTGCATAGCTTTGACTTTTGTGCTTTTTGGGTGTGGTGAGTCTGATAAAAAAGAAACCACTGAGCAAAAAGAGGAGATTGTGTATGATATGTACGAACCGTCTGAAATGGCTATCCTCATGAATCAAATGTATGAACATAACATGAAGGTTAAGCAAGATATTTTGGAAGGTAAAACACCAACACAATTTCCAATGGATTTTCTTAAAATCCATTCTGCTGAAATGACCAAAGCATCTGATAGAAATGAAACTTTTGAAAGCTTTTCAAAGTTGTTTATAGCAACAGAAAAGGAAATATTCAATGACGAATCTACAGTAGATATCAAAGAAAGGTTTAACAACGCTGTAAACTTGTGTGTGGCATGTCACCAAACCAGTTGTACAGGTCCAATACCTAGAATAAAAAAGTTGCTTATCAACTAGTTTTGAAGCGAAAAATTATTACCACAGCAGACGGTTCTAAAACCATTCAAATTGAAGATTGGAACGAACAATACCATTCTGTTCATGGTGCTATACAAGAGGCTATGCATGTTTTTATACTGCATGGTCTTTTTTGTTTTTTAGATAGCCATAAACCAATTTCTATCCTTGAAATAGGTTTTGGTACAGGACTAAATGCATTTATTACACTTTTAGAAAGTGAAAAAAGCAACCTTCATATCAATTACACAGGAGTAGAGGCTTATCCTGTAACACAAGAAGAAGTTGATGCTCTAAATTATACCGAACAGTTAAAAACTAACAACACTTTATTCTCTAAACTACACCAATACGATTGGGAAGTTCTACACCATATTACGCCTAAATTCTCATTAACCAAACAGCAGAAGTTTTTTAAAGAAATTGATGCTGTAGCAGAATATGATCTCATATACTTTGATGCTTTTGGAGCAAGAGTGCAACCAGAACTTTGGACAGAGGGTATTTTTGAATTAATGTATAAGGCATTAAAAACCAAAGGTGTATTAGTTACCTATTCCGCAAAAGGAAGTGTAAGACGCGCAATGCAAGCTGTAGGGTTTAGTGTTGAAAAACTTCCTGGACCACCAGGAAAACGAGAAATGCTCAGAGCAACTAAGTTAGAAGTTTAAAGTTTAGTTAAATCTGTTAAACCTTAATTAAATACCAAGTCTAAGGGTAAACTATTTCGTAATTTTATTAAAAAATTGTAAATGAGAGTCTTAATTACAGGCGCAACAGGTTTGATAGGAAAAGCAATAGTGAAGCAATGCCATAAAAAAGGTATTGAAGTTCATTATTTAACAACTTCTAAAAATAAAATAAGTACAGCAAGTAACTATAAAGGATTTTATTGGAATCCTAAAAACAATGAAATTGATAGTGAGTGTTTTGTGGATGTAGATGCTATAATTAATTTAGCAGGAGCCTCAATTTCTAAACGTTGGACACCAAGCTACAAACAACAAATTTTAGACAGTAGAATTCAGTCCTTAGAGTTGTTGAAATCAACCCTTGCAAATGAAAATATCAGTGTAAAACAAATTATTTCGGCAAGTGCTATTGGTGTCTATCCTGATTCTTTAACCAATTATTATGAAGAAACTTTTGATGAGGTTTCGCCAACATTCTTAGGAAAGGTGGTCAATGCTTGGGAAGATAAAGTAGATGCTTTTAAAGCGTTAAACATAAAAGTAACCAAAGTTAGAATAGGCTTGGTTTTAGATGCTAAGGAAGGTGCGTTACCAGAAATGGTTAAACCTGTAACGTTTGGAGCTGGAGCAGCTTTTGGCGAAGGCACACAATGGCAATCTTGGATTCATGTAAAGGATTTGGCTAGACTTTTTGTGTATACATTTACCGAAGAACTTGAAGGCGTTTATAATGGCGTAGCTCCAAACCCTGTTACCAATAATGAGTTGATTAAAGCTATTGCAAAACAAAAAAAGAGACCTTTGTTATTACCTAATATTCCAAAATCCATTATGAAACTTTTATTAGGAGAGATGCATATACTGCTTTTTGAAAGTCAAAGAGTGAGTAGTAAGAAAATAGAAGGTGAAGGATTCCATTTTAAGCATCATCATTTACAGCCAACACTTGAAGATTTATTAAAATAGAACATATAAAAAAAAGCCACTCCCAAAAGAGTGGCTTCAAATTTTATATTGAAAATTAATTAAGACTTGTTAGCCTTAACAGTAATTTTTAATTCAATATCATCGTTGATGAACTTATCACCTAAGTTGTCAAAGAACGATTTTGAACCGTATTTTACGTCCCATTTAGAACGGTCAATAGTAAATGTTTCACTAGTGATAGTAACAGAATCTCCACTTTCAGTAACCGTTACAGGAATAGTAATGTTATTAGTTTTCTCTTTTAACTTTAAGTTTCCAGATAAGTTTCCGTTTTCAAAACCAGTTACTTCAAAACCAGCAGAAGGGTATTTTTCTACGTCAAAGAAATCAGCATTTTTTAAATGACCAACTAATTTACCGTTCATTTCTTCCTCAGCAGGAATATCAGTAACAGTAATAGAATTCATGTCAATTAAAAACGTACCACTTTCAATAGCTCCATCTTTTACAGTAACTACACCGCTTTCAACAGCAATAGTTCCGTCATGGCTTCCTGTAGGTTTGTAACCTTTCCAAGTTATAGTTGAAGCATCAGTATCCACTGAGTATTTAGTTGCTTCTGCCGTAGTTTCAGCTACTGTTTCAGCATCTGTAGTTTCAGCTTCTTTAGCCTTATCTTTACAACCAACAACTGCAAGTCCTAAAAACGCTACGAATAAAATATTTAAAAAATTAGTTTTCATATAAAGTTTAAGTTTTTGTGTTAAAGAACAAATTTAACTATTTAAAAAGACACTTTTGTTAAAAAAGCGTAAAAAAATATTTAGTGACATTTTGACATTTTAATAATAATGGCAGTACTTTTGCCAACTATTATTCGAAGAATAAAGCGCACTTAACAATGAGTAAAAAAGATAAAAGCGAACAAGCTGAAAAAGAACAAATACAAGAAGAAGTAACTACTGATACAGCTCAGGTAGAAGAACTTAGCATAGAAGAAAAACTAAATGAAGATTTAGCAAAAGAAAAAGACAAGTTTATGCGTCTTTTTGCTGAATTTGAAAACTACAAAAAGCGTACTGCCAAAGAGCGTCTAGATTTATTTAAAACAGCAAGTCAGGATGTAATGTTGGCAATGTTGCCAGTTTTAGACGATTTTGAAAGAGCTTTAACGCATATTGAAGAAGATAAGGAAGCAGAAGATTTAAGAAAAGGCGTATTGCTCATCTATCAAAAGCTATTAAAAACCCTAGAGCAAAAGGGGTTGAGCGCTATTGTAGTAGAACAAGGAGATATGTTTAATGCAGATGACCATGAAGCTATTACCCAAATTTCTGCTCCAAGCGACGATTTAAAAGGAAAAATTATAGACGTTGTTGAAAAAGGATATAAGCTAGGAGATAAGGTAATACGTTTTCCTAAAGTGGTTATTGGACAATAAAAGATATGGCAAAAAGAGATTATTACGAAGTATTAGGAGTCAGTAAACAGGCTACTGCAGCAGAAATAAAAAAGGCTTACCGTAAAATGGCATTAAAATACCATCCTGATAAAAATCCGGATGATAAAGATGCTGAAGCTAAATTTAAAGAAGCAGCCGAAGCTTATGAAGTTTTAAGTAACGCTGACAAGAAAGCACGTTATGACCAATTTGGTCACCAAGCATTTGAAGGCGCAGGAGGCTTTGGTGGTGGAGGTATGAATATGGATGACATATTCAGTCAGTTTGGTGATATTTTTGGAGGTGCTTTTGGTGGAGGTGGTTTCTCTGGTTTTGGTGGCGGATTTGGTGGAGGTCAAAGACGCGTTAAAGGAAGTAACTTAAGAATTAGAGTGACTTTAACACTAGAAGAGATTGCTAATGGTGTTGAGAAAAAAATTAAAGTAAAGCGTAAAATTCAAGCACCAGGAACAACCTATAAAACTTGTGGTACTTGTAATGGAACAGGTCAGGTTACCAGAATAACCAATACCATTTTAGGTAGAATGCAAACCTCTGCACCATGTCAAACCTGTGGAGGAGCTGGTCAAACTATTGATAAAAAACCTGCTGATGCTGATGCACAAGGTTTAAAAGTTGCAGAAGAAACCGTTTCAGTAAAAATTCCTGCTGGTGTGGTAGATGGTATGCAGCTTAAAGTTACTGGAAAAGGTAACGATGCTCCAGGTAATGGTATCTCTGGTGATTTGTTGGTTGCTATACAAGAAGAAGAACACCCAACCTTAAAACGTGAAGGTGACAATTTACATTACGATTTATATGTAAGTCTTCCTGATGCGGTTTTAGGAACCTCTACTGAGATTGATACCGTTACTGGTAAAGTAAGAATAAAAATAGAAGCTGGTGTTCAATCAGGTAAAATCCTTCGCTTACGCGGAAAAGGAATACCAAGTATTAACGGTTATGGTAAAGGGGATTTGCTAGTTCATGTGAATGTATGGACTCCAAAAACGCTTAATAAACAGCAAAAAGAATTTTTTGAAAACATGAGAGAAGATGAACACTTTGCTCCAAAACCAGAAAGCAGTGACAAGTCATTTTTTGAAAAAGTTAAAGATATGTTTTCTTAAAAAACTCTTAATTTAATAAAAAACACTATATTTGAATATCACTAATTAACTTTAGTGGTAATTTTTCTTTTTCATAGCAATTTTTTCCCATCCTTAATTTTTTAAGGGTGGGTTTTGTTTTTTTAGACACAATTGTTGATATTTAAATGCCTATAAAAAGGCTACTTGTGTAACATTTAATATCTTTACGCAACAAATAAATATATTTCACAAAACAACATATATGAGCAATTTATTAGTGGCTAATTCTGTTTCTAAAAGTTTTGGAAACTTTAAAGCACTAAACAATGTCTCCATTTCTGTACCTACAGGAAGTATATTTGGTCTTCTTGGACCTAATGGAGCAGGGAAAACAACACTTATTAGAATTATCAATCAAATTACAATGCCAGATGAAGGTAGCGTAATGTTAGATGGAGATGCATTACAACCTCACCATATTCAGGATATTGGTTATTTACCTGAAGAACGTGGACTATACAAATCCATGAAGGTCGGTGAGCAAGCATTATACTTGGCACAACTGAAAGGATTATCAAAATCTGTTGCTAAAGAGCGTCTAAAATACTGGTTTGATAAATTAGATATTGGTGATTGGTGGAATAAAAAAATACAAGAACTCAGTAAAGGACAAGCTCAAAAAATTCAGTTTATTGTCACAGTTTTGCATCAACCTAAACTGTTGATTTTTGATGAACCATTTTCAGGCTTTGACCCTATAAACGCCAACTTGATTAAAGACGAGATTTTGCAATTGAGAGATGAAGGAGCAACTGTTATCTTCTCAACACATCGAATGGAATCGGTTGAAGAGTTGTGCGACCACATTGCGTTAATACACGAGTCTAATAAAATATTGGATGGTAAATTAACAGATATTAAGCGTCAGTTTAAAACCAATACTTTTGAAGTTGGACTTCAAACCGATAACATTGATGAGGTGACTAAATTAATAAAAGATAAGTTTGAAGTGTTTCCAGCTACGTTTAAAAATCTTAATGACGATTTAAAGCTGAACATTAAACTGAACACAAACGACACCTCTAACGATCTACTATCGTTTTTAACATCTAAAGCAGAAGTTCACCACTTTGTTGAAGTTGTGCCAAGTGCTAATGATATTTTTATTCAAACTGTAAAAAATAATTAAGAATGAATCATTTATCACTTATAATAAAAAGAGAATACCTTACAAAAGTTAAGAATAAATCATTCATAATCATGACAATTTTAAGTCCGTTGATTATGATTGCTCTTATTGCTGTGGTGGCTTATTTGACTCAGCTTAACAATAATAAAGAACGTACTATTGCCATTTTGGACGAGTCAGGATTGGTAAGCGATATTTTTAAAGATACAGAACATACCACTTACAAAGTTTTAACTAATACTACTCTTGAAGCCGCTAAGGAAGACGTAAAAACTAATGAAACTTATGGTTTATTGTACATCACCAAAAGTGCAGATACCACTCAGTTTTATAACAATGTTACGTTTTACTCAGAAGACACACCATCTTTAACTGTAATATCTTCTTTAGAAAATAAACTCGAAAAGAAATTTCAGGATATAAAATTGGAAAGAGATGGAGTAGACTTAGAGAAGATAAAATCTTCAAAAACAAGTGTTGATATTTCGCAGGAAAGCTTTTCAGGAGAAACCACTTCAAAAATTGATAATGTATTAAAATTAGCTTTTGGTGGTGTAGCTGGTTACTTACTGTTCATGTTTATCATTATTTATGGAAACATGATTATGAGAAGTGTCATCGAAGAAAAAACCAGTAGAATAATTGAAGTCATCATTTCTTCAGTAAAGCCTATTCAGCTTATGATGGGTAAGATTATTGGAACATCCTTAGCAGGAATTACTCAATTTGTAATTTGGGTGATTTTAGGAGGTTTAATGATGCTTATTGTGTCTACAATTTTCGGAATTGATTTTAGTGAGATGCAATCCTCTCAACAACAGCTAATGCAACAAGCTATGGAGAGTCCTGAGCTTGAGTCGCAACTAAAACTTGCTTTTGCAGCATTTCAAAACTTACCAATAGCTAACCTTATACTTGCATTCATCTTTTTCTTTGTTGGAGGCTATTTACTGTACAGTTCTCTATATGCAGCCATTGGAGCAGCAGTAGATAACGAAACAGATACACAACAGTTTATGATGCCTATTTTAATGCCTTTAATTTTGGCAGTATATGTTGGTGTATTCACAGTAATTGAAGATCCACACGGAACCGTTTCAACAGTATTCTCATTTATTCCGTTAACCTCTCCTGTGGTTATGCTTATGCGTATTCCTTTTGGAGTACCAATTTGGCAACAACTGTTGTCATTGGCATTATTAATTGGTACATTTATGTTTACGGTTTGGTTTGCAGCAAAAATTTACAGAGTAGGTATTTTAATGTATGGTAAAAAACCAAGCTACAAAGAGCTTTATAAATGGTTGAAATACTAATTGCATGAAAGATTTTTTAAAAGCTTTAAAAGAATCTTACAAGATTACTGATAATATCTCCATAAGCATCATGGATGTTATTATATTGGTTGTAGTCTTAGTTATTGCAAGTGTAATATTAAGACTTATTCGTAAGCTAATTACTAGAAACCTACCGTATTCTGACAAGCAAAAATTTAAAGTAGTTTTTTCCTACGGAAGATGGTTTATATATGTTGTAATAATGCTAATAACGCTGCACACTTTAGGTGTAAATGTTACTGGTATTTTTGCAGCATCTGCAGCACTTTTAATTGGTATTGGTCTTGCGCTACAAACCCTGTTTCAAGATATTATTTCAGGTGTTTTTATACTTATAGATCAAACAGTACACGTTGGAGACATTATTGAAATAGATGGAAAAGTAGGACGTGTTGAAGAAATTAAATTAAGAACAACTCGAGCAGTAACTATAGATAATAAAGTGTTAATTATTCCTAATCACTTATACTTAACCAATACTTTATACAATTGGACTCAAAATGGAACTATAACTAGAGATAGTGTGTCAGTTGGTGTTGCTTATGGGAGTGATGTACAGTTGGTTAAAAAGCTGTTGTTACAAGCTGCAAATTCGCATCCTGATACTTTAAGCGAACCAGAAACAGCTGTTGTTTTTACCGATTTTGGAGACAGTTCACTTAACTTTAAAGTGGTTTTTACGCTTAATGATAGTTTTAAAGGACAATTTCCGAGAAGCGATATTCGTTTTGAAATTGACCGATTATTTAGAGAGCATAATATATCTATACCATTTCCGCAAAGAGATATTCACATTATATCAAAACCTAAAGAATAAAATATGCCTAAAATATTAATTATAGAAGACGAAGCAGCTATTAGAAGAGTATTGGTTAAAATACTTTCAGAAGAAAATGATACTTATGAGGTTTTTGAAGCTGAAGATGGTCTTGTTGGAATTGAAAAGATTAAAAAAGACGATTTTGACCTAGTACTTTGCGATATAAAAATGCCAAAAATGGATGGTGTTGAGGTTTTAGAAGCTGTTAAAAAGTTAAAACCTGAAACTCCTATGGTTATGATTTCTGGTCATGGAGATCTTGATACTGCTGTAAATACAATGCGACTTGGTGCGTTTGATTATATTTCAAAACCACCAGATCTTAATAGGTTGCTGAATACTGTTCGTATTGCTTTAGATAGAAAAGAACTTGTGGTTGAGAACACTAGGCTTAAAAAGAAAGTGAGCAAAAACTATGAGATGATAGGTGAGAGTAAGGCGATTCTTCATATTAAAGAAATGATAGAAAAAGTGTCTGCTACAGATGCTCGTGTACTTATTACTGGACCAAACGGAACAGGAAAAGAGCTCGTAGCGCATTGGTTACATCAAAAGAGTTATCGTTCTAAAGGTCCTTTAATTGAGGTAAACTGTGCTGCAATTCCGTCAGAACTTATCGAGAGTGAATTATTTGGCCATGTAAAAGGTGCGTTTACTAGTGCTGTTAAAGACAGAGCAGGTAAGTTTGAAGCAGCTAATGGAGGTACTATTTTTCTTGATGAAATTGGTGATATGAGTTTGTCTGCTCAAGCTAAAGTTCTTAGAGCATTACAGGAAAATAAAATTCAGCGTGTAGGTAACGATAAAGACATAAAAGTAGATGTAAGAGTTGTTGCTGCAACTAACAAAGACTTGAAAAAGGAAATCGCTGACGGAAAGTTTAGAGAAGATTTGTATCATAGGTTAGCGGTAATATTAATTCAAGTGCCAGCCTTAAATGATAGGAGAGAAGACATTCCGTTATTGGTAGATTTCTTTGCCAATAAAATAGCAACAGAACAAGGTTCGACCAAAAAAGAGTTCTCTGATAAGGCTATAAAACTGTTACAAGAATATGATTGGACAGGTAACATTAGAGAGTTAAGAAACGTAGTAGAACGTTTAATTATCCTTGGAGAAAAAATAGTGAGCGAAAATGACGTGAAGTTGTTTGCTTCAAAATAAAACCTAACCGTATGAAAAAGAACATTGATATCAACGATTTTAAGGTAACGCAAAACATTTCTTTAAAAAATGTAAGTACTACCTATGACCTTGAAGCAGATAAAGATAAGATTGAAGATGAAATGGAAGAGGTGTGCGAAGATCTTGCTGATATTCAAAATGCAATGTATGCACATGGTAAATATGCTGTTTTAATTTGTATTCAAGGTATGGATACAGCAGGAAAAGACAGTATGATACGCGAGGTTTTTAAGGAGTTAAACGCAAGAGGTGTTGTGGTGCATAGCTTTAAAGTTCCAACCGAATTAGAGCTAAAACACGATTACCTTTGGAGACATTACATTGCTTTACCTGCTCGTGGAAAATTTGGAGTTTTTAATCGTACGCATTACGAAAATGTATTGGTAACAAGAGTGCATCCTAATTATATTTTAAATGAAAACTTGCCTGATGTTCATTCGGTAGAGGATGTCAACGAAGCCTTTTGGGATAAACGTTTTGAGCAAATCAATAATTTTGAAAAGCACATTGCTGATAACGGAACCATTATCTTCAAATTCTTTTTACACCTTTCAAAAGAAGAACAGAAAAACCGATTACTTCGTAGGTTGGAAAAACAAGAAAAAAACTGGAAATTTTCTCCAGGCGATTTAAAAGAGCGCAAACTTTGGGACAACTACCAAGAGTGCTATGAAGATGCTATTAATAGAACGTCTAAAGCACATGCGCCTTGGTACACCATTCCTGCTGATGATAAACCTACAGCACGTTATATTGTAGCCAAAATTTTATACAATACACTGAAGCAGTATGACGATATCAAGGAGCCTGAATTAGATGATGACGTAAAAGAAAACCTTCATATTTACAAACAGCAATTAGAAAATGAATAAGTTTTTAAGTTTTCTTTTAGAGTTTAATGTCATTTAAAACTTATCTTTAGCTTTTTAAAACATTAACCATCTATGAGAAACATTTTATTTCTACTCAGTATTCTTGTATCCATTTCAGTAACTGCACAAGAAGATGCTGATAACATTAAAAAAATATACTCAACATCATTAACCAACGGAAAAAGCTACGAATGGTTAGACCATTTATCCAACCAAATTGGAGGTCGACTTTCAGGTTCTTTAAATGCTGAAAAAGCAGTTGAATATACTAAAGAAGAACTAGAAAAATTAGGTTTAGACAAAGTATGGTTGCAACCAGTTATGGTACCAAGATGGGTAAGAGGAGCACCTGAGTTTGCATATATTGAAACCTCTCCAGGAAAGACTACCAGTGTAAATATTTGTGCCTTAGGAGGCTCGATAGCAACTCCAAGTGGAGGCATAAAAGCTAATGTAGTTGAGGTTAAAAGTTTGGATGAATTAGAGGCTCTAGGTAAAGAAAAAATAGAAGGTAAGATTGTATTTTTTAATAGACCAATGCAAGCCGACTTAATCAATACTTTTGAAGCTTATGGAGGTTGTGTAGACCAAAGATATGCTGGAGCAAGAGAAGCAGGAAAGTTTGGAGCTGTTGGTGTAATTGTACGTTCAGTTAATTTAAGGTTAGACGATTATCCGCATACAGGAAGCATGAGTTATGGCGATTTACCTAACTCACAACGTATTCCTTCAGCAGCAATAAGCACTAACGATGCTGAGTTGCTAAGTAATATGCTAGGTTTAAATAAAGATATTAAGTTTTACTTCAGTCAGCATTGTCAACAATTAAAAGATGTGCAGTCTTATAATGTTATTGGAGAAATTACAGGGAGTGAATTTCCTAACGAATATATTATTGTTGGTGGTCATTTAGATTCATGGGATTTAGGTGATGGTTCGCACGACGATGGAGCAGGTTGTGTACAATCTATGGATGTGTTACGACTGTTAAAAGAAAGTGGTATAAAACCAAAGCGTAGTATTCGTGTGGTGTTGTTTATGAATGAAGAAAACGGACTTAGAGGAGGACGAAAATATGCTGAAGTTGCAAAGGCAAAAGGCGAGAAGCACGTTTTTGCTTTAGAAAGTGATTCGGGTGGATTTACACCTAGAGGATTTACTTTTGATTGCAGTGATGCGGTTTATAATAAAGTTTTAGGTTGGAAAGAACTCTTTAAACCCTACTTAATTCATTATTTTGAAAAAGGAGGAAGTGGAGCAGATATTGGACCTTTAAAGGATGATAATATTGTATTAGCTGGTTTAAGACCAGATTCTCAACGTTATTTTGATCACCATCATGCAGCTAATGATACTTTTGAGCATGTTAATAAAAGAGAGCTAGAACTTGGTGCTGCAACAATGACTGCTTTGGTATATTTGTTTGATAAATATGGTACTGAAACAATTACAGATAAAACTGAGTTGAAAGATTAATAGCTTATAAATGTTTTTAAAACTCTGAATTTAAGACGAGTAAGAGTAAAAATTTTATATATTTATTATATGTATAAAATCAACCACTATGAAACTCGTGCTATTTTCACTAGGTTTATCTTTAATCATAACCACTATTGGAATTTTCTTTGATGAAGATAAAAAGTCAAACGACACAACTCCCGATGAAGAAGGGAAAAAATCAAAGTTCATTTTTAATAAAAGTAGTTTAACAACTAAAAATATTCTTTTGTTTGCAGTTAATGTTGCTGCATTGGTTGTGTCCTACATAATGATACAAACTGAAGCAAATGAGAATGATGATTTAAAGAAAAACATTAGTCAGTCCAAATCACTTTTAAATGAAGCAAATGAAAAATTAAACAATCAACAAGCTCAAATATTTTCTGGTTTTGAAAAGCTTAAAAAGCAATTGGATAGACAAGGTAGTAAAACAAATGCTATTAGTAATTCAATATCTGAATTGACCGAAAACATAGAAGCCTACTCTTCATCATCTAAAAATCTAATGAGTTCGCTTAATCGGTCACTTACAATTAAAGATGTTGGAACTAAAGCAAAATTAATTCCAGAGTTTTCTATTCCTGTTGGTGAAAAATCGGCTTTAACTATTGATGGTAAAAACCAAATAGCAGTTTATAGTGAGACTAGTAGATATTCTTATTTTATACTAAATGGTAAAAGACAGAAGCTATATCCTGCTCAAGAAATACCATTTACTGATGAAAATGGTATTGAACAAATCTTGGTTTATCATGGCGTAATAAATGAAAAACATAATTTTACAATAAAATCAAAGTAACCTTTTAAATCAATGAAAAAGATAAGCATTACTGCACTTTTAATTTTTGTATCTATAAATGTGAAAGCACAAGATAATTTACCTTATTACGAAATCCCTGAATATTCAGATACTTACACAGCAGGAACTTTAGCCGCAAGAATGATAGATGGTTTAGGGTTTAGGTTTTATTGGGCTACAGATGGATTGACAGAAGAGGATTTAAGTTATAAACCTATTGGTGGCTCACGCTCTACAGGAGAAACCGTTGATCATGTTTTAACACTTTCTTATGTGATTTTAAGTGCAGCTTTACATCAACCATATGATAAAAAAGACACCTCACAATTAAGTTTTGAAGAAAAACGTAAACAAACATTAATCAATTTAAAAACAGCTGCTGATATTTTAAGAGCTAGTGATGATGTATCAAAATTTGTTATTGTTTTTGGAGAAAGAGAAAATCCTTTTTGGAATGCTATTAATGGCCCAATTGCCGATGCAATATGGCATTCAGGACAAATAGCATCTTATAGAAGAACTTCAGGAAATCCAATAAATTCTGATATTAATCATTTTACAGGTACTGTGAAAAGTAATTAGTTTACTAAGGCTGTAATTTCACTAGCTATATGTTTTATTTTTTCGCGAGTAATAGGTTTAATAATGTAGTTTGAAACGTTTTGGTACTCGTTAGCTTTTTGAATATCGTTAGGATCAATTGAGGAACTAACAATAAAAATGATAATTTTCTTTTTGGTTTTGTGTTTTACAAACTCATCAAGAAACTGCCATCCATCCATAATAGGCATATTCAAATCCAGTAAAATAAGTTCAGGAAGTTCTTCTTCATTATTAGCATCCATTAATGGCGTTAAATGATTTATGGCATCTTCTCCGTTAGGAAATACTAAAATGTTTTGACAGATTTTTTCCTTATCGAACATCTTTTTTGTTGTAAAAACAAAAATAGGATCGTCGTCTATTATGTATAGGGTGTTAATTGATTTCATGTTTTAAATGTAGTAAAAATGTTGTACCAATACCTACTTCACTTTCAACTTCTATTTTTCCACCTATAGCTTCTACCTGATTTTTGGTTATAAATAACCCAAGACCTCTAGAATCTTTGTGTTTGTGAAAGGTTTTGTACATCCCAAATAATTTTTTTCTGTGTCTATTTAAATCGATACCCATTCCATTGTCTTCAATTTTTAAAATAAGATATTGGTTATCGTCAGTAAAACTAGTACTAATATTAATTTTTGGAGCAACATCAGGCTTTTTATATTTTATACTATTACTGATAAAATTTAAAAGAATACTGTCTAAATAAGCAGGTACAGTATCAATGATAAGATGTTTTGGTACATTATTGATTATGCTTCCATCATTTTCTAAGATGTGTGCTTTTAAGCTTTCTTTTGTTTTGTTTATGGCTTCATAAAGATTGGTTGGTGTTAAATCTTCATGCAGTTTTGTGTTTAAAATAGCAACTTGGTTAAGGTTTTCTACCGTTTCACTTAAATTATTAACTGCAGTGTCAACTAGAGGAAAATAGCTATTATCAGTAGCTTCAGGTTCTTCGTGTTTCATCAAATCTAGTAACATTTCTAAGTTACCAGAATGTGAACGCAAATTATGCGAAACTATGTGAGCAAAGTTTAATAATCTTGAATTTTGGTCTTTAGTGATTTCTAAAAGGGTGTTAACTTTTTTCTGAGATTCTTTTCGTTTAGTAATATCATTTATTTGAGCGACTAGGTGAAGAGGTGTGTCATCTTCATTACTAACTAAAGATACATTAAGACTAGCCCAAATTATACTTCCATTTTTATGAAGATATCTTTTTTCTATTTGAAAATTTGAGATTTCATTACTTAATAGTTTTGCAAATTTTTTATCTCCTAAAGTAGTGTCTTCTTTGTGAGTTATATCTTTAAAATTAAAAGTTTTAAACTCATCAGTAGTATAACCTAGCATGTTTCTTAAGCTTTGGTTTACCCTAATGAATTTACCCTCTAAACTTACAATAGCCATTCCAATGGAGGCACTGTCAAAAGTTTTTCTAAACTGTTGTTCTCTTAGTGCAACCTTTTTTTGAGTTTTATTTTTCTCAGTAATGTCTTGAAATAGTCCTTGAACTTTTACGCATTTTTCATTCTCTAATACAGGAAAACCAATAGCGCGAACCCATTTTTCTCGACCTTTAGCACTTACAAGTTCTAATTCTACGTCATAAGGTTCTCCTTGCTCAATACACCTATTGAAATAGTAAGTTATTTTATCTCTAGAGTAGCCTTCTTTGTAAAAATCTAGTGCTTTTTCAAGTTCTATATTATAGGATTTTCCAACATCATGAATTTCTCTAGTTATATCACTCCATTGAATTTCATAAGGTTCTAGTAATACTTGCCATGTACCAATTTTTGCAGCTTTCTGAATAAAATCGAGAACTTGCTGAGAGTCGTTTACATTGAATTGCATATATAGCTATTAGTTTTAAGGTATTATTGGGATAATTCAAATATACAATTTGAAATGAAATTTGCAATTATACCGTTACTAATAACTTAATGGTTTTGATTACTTAACAATGTTTGAGTATGCTTCTTAAACATTTAATCGGTCTTTTTACGTTTAATAAATCTTATAACAAAGAAAATAGCAGTTAGTAAACCTATAAAAACAGCTGTAGCTATCATTTCTTTATGAGAAAGATTAGATAAGAAATATATAATAATGCCAATTGATAGAATTGGAACAGTTAGTCCACCAGGAATTTTAAATTCACCAGCCTCAGATTTTTTAGTTTTCCTAAGTTTTATAACTGAAAGTGCTACACCCAAGTAAAGTAAAAGAATAGAGCTAGTAGCAATAATTACAAGTTGTTCAAAACTTCCTGTAGATGCAAATAAAAACACCAAAAAACCATGTACAATAATTGCAATGTATGGTGTAGCAAATTTAGGGTGGATTTTAGCTAGTGGTTTTATAGGAATAACTTTATCTCTAGCTAAAGCATACATTACTCTTGGTGAGTTTAGCAAGTCGCCACTAACCATACCAAACATTGAAACAGCGGCTCCAATGGTAAGTAAAACATAACCAAATGTTCCCATTGATATTTTTGCGGTTTCAGCTAGAGGTGTTGCTTTGTGGTTTATTAAATCAGTTCCAAGAACACCTTGCGACACCGTTTGAATAAGAATATATAATACTACTACAGAGCCTATGCTGAAAAAAATTGAACGAGGTATTGTGCGTTTAGGATTCTTAATTTCTCCACCAACAATTAACCCAGTTTCACAACCTAAAAAAGCAAAAAAGAGAATTAATGAGGATTCACCAAGTTGACCTAAGGTAGGTAATGTCTCAATATGCAAATTAGACACTGATATGTTTTTAAACCCTAAAACCACTAAAACAATTAAAGGAATAACTTTTAAAAGTGTGTTGATTTTCACCAAACCAATACCTTGTTTTATACCTCTTACATTAATTGTAACCAGTAATACATACACTATAAGTAACGAAAGTACTCTGTAAGAAGTTAATTCAAACAAAGGGTTGAATGTTGCTATAATATTTAATAGCGCATTAGCTACTGCTGCAGATGCAAGTATATTACTACCTGAAGCAAAAATACCTGCAAGAAAACCTGCATAATCACCAAAAGCGGTTTCAATGTAAGTGTATGGACCTCCAGTATTATTTACTTTACTTCCTGCTTCAGCAAAGCAGAGTACTATTAATGCAATAAGAATTCCACAAAAAATGTAAGAAAAAATACTTGCTGAACCCATAATGCCAGCAATTACAGCAGGAAGAGCAAAAATTCCAGCTCCAATCATAATGTTCATTATATTGGCAGATAACCCAAAAACACCAATGGAGCGTTTTAATCCTTCATCTTTTTTTATCATCTTTTAAGTGTTAGTTTTTTACCATAAGTTAATTGTCTCCAAATCCATTCCATTGGGCCAAATTTAAAATAGTTAAGCCATAGTTTGCTGAGAATAACTTGAAGAACAAAAATAGTTAAGGCAATTAGCATCACAATAGTAAAACCATATTTTCCAGTTTGATTGAATCCAAAACCGTAAAAAATAATTATTGAAATAATGGTTTGTGTGAGGTAGCATGTTAATGCCATTTTTCCAACAGGCTTAAACCAGTTTAAAAAACTTACTTTTCTTTTGCATAGTAAAGCAATTCCTGCAGCAAAAGCCATAGCTAATGGTACAGTGCCAAAGGCATAAGTTAGTATATGTAAGATTTCTAGTGACACATTTTTTACGCTAAAAAATTCTATATAACCTCTTATGAAGTTCATTGGTAAACCTAGTAGAATTCCAATAAGTAAGCTCTTCCTTAAAAATGGAATATTGTTTAATAAATTTTCATTTAAAATTTTTCTTCCAGCCCAAATGCCTAATAAGAAAATACCAAAAACTTTAAAAATGCGACCTTCTTCTAAAATCATACCTATCCTAATAAATGCATTTCCTAAACTCATTTTAAAAAAATCAGGAAGGTTTGTGTTGGTTAAAAAAGCTACAATGTTAGGTTGTAAGTGGCCATTCATTTCTATAACTGGCATTCCAAAATGTTGATATATATTTGTACTTAGTTGAAAGTAAGTTCCAGGATAAAATATTCCAGTAAAGTATATAAATGCCCAATTTACAATAGGGGCTAAAATTAAGATTATGGCAGTAACTAAAAGTGTTTTATTTGATTTTTTAATAAACCAAATCAAGAAAAAGCCCAAAAGCGCATAGAGTGTTAAAATATCACCAGGCCATAAAAGAAACAAGTGTATTAATCCAAACACTAAGAGCCAAAACATACGTCTCCTAAAAAAACGAGCAAATGCCTTGTTGTGTGAAGTGACATTGTTAAACTGGATAGTACAACCTATGCCAAAAAGTAATGAGAAAATAGAATAGAATTTTCCATCTACAAGCACATACATTATATAGTTGAAAATTTCATCGGTAGCCCAATTTATTTCTCTTAAGTTGCTATCTGCATTGACAAACCAAAGTCCAGAAAAAAACGGAATATTTGCAGTGAAAATAAACATAATAGCGATGCCTCTTAGAATATCTAAATATTCTATGCGATTATTTTTTACAACAGGGTTAATGGTTTGGTTTTGCATAAGGTTGGTTTTTTAAATTTTTAATTAAGAAGAGAGTATTTTATTAAAAGATTATCATCTTTCCGCCATCGAATCCAACCAGTTCCCAGGGTTTTATAATTATTATCTTGTAATTCAACATACAACCATTCATTTTGAATTTTTATAGGTCGCATAAAGCTATATGGTATAGTTACTGTTTCGGCATGCTCTAAAGGTTTTATATATACTTTATAGGCAGAAGGTTCTCGAAACTCAACACTATGAACACCCAATAAAAACTCTGGCCAATATTGAAGTTTTCCAGCGTATCTGTCTACAAAAGCAGTTTGGTTGATTCTAGTATTTACAACTACTTCAATAAAATCATGTGATATGGATTTTACTTTGAAATACAGCATGTCATAATCCAGTTTCAAATGCTCTGGCATTAACCAAGAAGGAGCAGTTGCTATATCAAAACCTCCATATTCTCGTTGTTTAAATGTTATGCTATCAACAGGTATATGTTCTTGAACAGATTTCCTATGAGTTAAATTTCCATAGAAATAGAGCGTTTTGTGCTCATAAAAGTTAGGAGAGAACATACCTAAACCCATTTCATTTTTAAGTTGTTTTTCAACGTTTGTGCGTGTTAACATCGCCATAGGTTTAGCATCTAAAGTTGGAGTAGTAGGTTGTTCCTTTTTAGGGAGCTCATCTTTTAATTTCTCTTGTTGTCGTTTTTGGTATTTTAGTGTGAAATATGTAAATGAGGCAATAACAATGAGCGTTAAAAAAATATTGATTTTAATGATTAGATTTCGTTTAGATTTTATAGCTGTAAGTATTGATAAGAGTAACCCAATAAAGGCTCCAATAACACCATAACCCAATACAATTGCACCACCAGCTAGCATTTGTCCTTTACCAGCTTCGGTAATACCTGCATAAATTATCCCTAAAAAGAAAAAGGCAATTATTGATAAAAAATACATTAATAAGCTATAAGGTTTAACCGCTTGATGTGCCATAATTAATAGGTTATTGTTTTAGTAACAGTTTCGCCTTTTTTCACTTCAATTGTAAATGTTTCGGTTTTTCCTTTATGCACTCCAAGGGTTACAACTTTAACTTTATAAGTTCCTGTGCTTAATAAAAATTCTCTAGGGTTGCTACTGCTAGATGTATAGGTTCTTGAGGCTGTCACATTTTTATTGGCATCTACTTCATGGAAGTTAACAGTAGCATCAATTAATTCGCCACTTGAAGTTTGTACACCAACCATCACTTTTCCAGTGTCAAAATTATGGGTTATTGGAGTTGTGGTGTTCGATTTTACTTCAACATTATCTATCTCAAAGTAGGTGTTGATACCTTTCATTACAAGGCCCTGAAAAGTAACTTTATATTTTCCAGCTGGTACTTCCATGGTTTTAGAACGACCATAAGTTCGAGTATTAGAGGCTACTTTCCCATTTGAGTCAAACATTTTTACCACAGCATCCCAACCTTCGCCATTATTAGTAGCTGTAACTTCTAGTGTGCCTCCATCAAAACTGATTGTTTCGTGTTTTGTTTCCCCTTCTTTGATCTCAACTGTAATTGAAGTTCCAGGAATGTCTGAACCTTCAAGAGGTCTAATGGCAATGTCGTATTTTCCAGGAGGTAAATGTACCCAAGCGGAATCTCGATAAGTTCTTGATCCATCAACAGCTTCATTGGTTCCAGCTTCTGTTGCTTTTACCCATGCATCTACAGGTTCTCCGTTTTTTGTTGCATAAATAGAAAAATTGCCTTCGGGTTTATCTACTGTTGCTGATGTTGCTTCAGTAAGACCTTCTCCTAATGCACTAGCGTTTGAAGCGTCATAATACTTTCCGCCTCCAGCATCAGCAGCACATTTAAGCTGTTCGGTTTCATTTTCTTTTAAACCAAAACCAACAATGTGCAATTTAAAATCAATGCCACTTGCTTTAGCTTGTGCTACAATATCACAGAGATTGCCATCACACGACTCAATTCCATCGGTCACTAAGATTATAGTGGCTTTTACGTTGTTTTCTTTTAAAGAGTTTATAGCTAAAGTTACAGATCGTTCTAATGGTGTTTTCCCTAAGGGATTAATAGTTTTTACAGTTTCAGTGATTTTTGATTTAGAAGTATTGGTTATGTCTGCCATGTACTCAATATCATCACAGTCACCTTTGGTTCTATGTCCATAAGCAATAAGCCCAACATGTTGGTTTTCGGGTAGGTTGTTTACGGTTGTTGACATTACTTCGGAAGCAATTTCTTTTTTGGTTTTTCCATCAAGTTGTCCCCACATTGAACCACTTGCGTCGTAAATAAATAAAATTGGCGAAGGAGCTTTTTGTTCTTGTGAATAGGTTTGAATAACGAATCCAAACAAAGAGAAAAGAATAACTAAACGTTTCATTTTTAAAAAATTTAATAAGAAGTAGATGAATCTCTTAAAAGTAAAATGGGAACGGGTTAAATTGTTGCGTTTTAAAATAAGCATAAAAGTCTTTTAAATGAGTGCTATTAATCAAAAGACTTGAGGAACAATTGTTTATAAATATAGTGTTTTGTTTGATTAGTTTTAACTTTTGAATAAAATCAATTTATGTTTAATCGCTATAACTAATGTTTATGTTTTTAAAGCTTTTTACTTTTTCTTGATGTTTTTTAAAGTTGGTAAATTTCAAAATTACAATAGTAAGTAATGGGATAAGAGCGATTAGTAAAAATAGAACTTCCCAACTAAAATAAGATTTAAGCATTCCCAATAGAGCAGCACCTGTAGATCTTCCTAAGTTGGAAATAGTCATGTATAAAGTAAATTGACTGGCTGCTACGGTTTTCCAGCAAAGATGCATTGCTGCAGCAAAAATAGCTATGGTTAAAGAAACATATAAACAACCGTAAAGAAACATAAAACCATAAACAACTATTTTACTACTCCATGAATTTACTAAGAAAGAAAAGATAAGTATTGAAATGATTATCAAAATAAGATAGTGGTTAATCATTTTTAATTTTCCATGTTTATCCACCAAATAACCACCAATAAACATCCCAACAATACCAGAAATAATATTGACTGTTGAGAAAACTTGAGAAAAACTCGTGTTAGTCCAACCTAACTCTTGTACCGTAAAAATCGGAAATAAGGCATCTACCACGCCAAACAAATTACTGACTACAAATACAGCTATTAAAAACAACATACTTGTAGGCTGTTTTACCACTTTAAGTAAGTTACTCAATAGTTGTTTCCAATTTTTACTTTGTTTATTTAGAGATTCTGAAGATATTTTGCCTTTAGTCCATGGTAGTAGTTTTTCACCAGGTCGCTCTTTTATGAAAATAGGAACTAAAATTATTAATGCTACAGTAATAGCTACTGAAGAAATAGCTAATGAAAACCCAATAGTATTAATCAAGAATGTACCAACTAGTAATGATAGGGAAGTACCTATTATCTTCGTTCCCCACATAAGCCCATTAGCCCTTGCTTGTTCTTTGACAGGAACCATATCTATAGCCATACCATCGGTTGCGACATCTTGAAAAGCACCAAAAAAGTTGACGCAGAATCCTGCAACCATAAGTCCTGTTATGTTATTAAGAGGGTCAGGTACAACACCATAAGCCAAAAAACTTAAGATTAACCCTAATTGCCCTAAAATTACCCAAGGTCGTTTTCTGCCCATGCTTAAAAATGTGTAACGATCCATTAGAGGTGCAACCACTATTTTAAAACTCCATGGAATTAAAGCAATACTTATAAAAGTGGCAATTTCAGCTGGAGATTTTCCATTCATAGCTAACCAAGCAGGTATGGCATAAAATGTAATGCCTTCTGGAATTCCCTGCGCCAAATACAATATCGAAAACGAAACATATCTCGTAATGACATTGTTACTTAGGGTTTTATGTGGTTTTATATTTTGTGATTTCATTCTTCAGGTATTAACAGTTAAAAACCCTAGATTAAATGTTGGTAGGATCTATGAATATCACCACATCGCAATCTTTGGTAAAATTTTTCAATTCAGATTTTATTGATGAATCTAGTTCACAGACATAAAGATTTTCGGCATGTTCTAGTTCCATTAAATGATGATAGTTTTCTTTCTTTTTAATGTCTAAAGTTGAAATTTTCACATCAAAATTTTGATTTAAAAATAGGGATACAACATTGTCATCTATGTATCCTGAACCACCTATGATACCTACTATTTTCATGTTGGGTTATTTGGTTTAATGTCCTACTTTTTTTAATCCAAAGATGTTCAAAACTTGTAGAGATGTAATCGCATTCTGTTGGTTGACGACCTGATAAAATACCTGAAGCTATTATTTTATTTTCACTAACAATTTTTAACTCTAGATTAGTAATTTCAATTTGTGTCCATTGGTTGATTAAAACAGCTTCAAGCGTTATAAAGTTTCTATTGTTTAAGCTTACAGTCTCAGTTCTCGACAATTCCCAATCCATTAACTGCTCTAAGGTCTTTAAAGATGTTGACGTCAGTTTGTTATCTTGTACTAAACTGTAATACAATGTTATGGAGTTTAGGTCTTGATTGTTTATTGTTGATTGAGAAACCCCAAAGTTTGATAGTAACAGTAAAGCTGAGTATAGAATTATTTTACCCATGATTTTGTATTACTTAAGGTAGATGCAATGGTTATAAGATTAGCTCTATAAATATTTAACACTAAACTTTAATGATGTTTTACTTATAACCATTGATTTAGTCATCTCCACCAAAACTAAAATCTACCTTTTTGTGAGTTGGTTATTTAGAAGCTTCGGCTTCTTGTTGCGACAATTCTTTTTTACTAGCTTCAATAGCTTGAAGTTCTAAGATAACCTCTGTTGGATCCCAGTAACCTAATTGTCTTACAATTTTACCATCAGCAAACCTATAGGTAAGATGAACAGGCATTGTAATTTCTTTACCAGTTTCTTTCATTGTACCTTTCCATTCTAGCCAACAGTTTACCCAAGTTTCGCCATCGTCAGTTACTACCATTTCATATTCTGGATCATTGTCGGTAAACCCTCTGCTAGAGTAGTAATTTTCATTAACTTTATGAAACGACATAGTTTCTTCTACAGTCATAAACTTATCAGAGTTGAAGTAAGTTTTACAAGTGTCAGCATAAAAGCTGGTATCATAATTCTTGGCATTGTATTGCTGTATCGCTTTTTTTACTGTTTCAATTTCAGGCGACTGTTGTGTATAGCGTTTGCTTTGCTCTTGGCAAGCTGTAAATAAAACTAGTACAATACTTAAAATAAATAGCTTTTTCATTGGTTTAGGTTTTATTGTTTACTGTAGCTTAAATCAGGTCGCATCCAGCCAGATATTTCACTGTAACTTGAAATAAGACTATTTAAATTGTCAAAAAGCGGTCTAGCTTCTTCACCTAAGAGTTTCCAATTGTCTTCAGAAACTTGTTCATAATCCAAAGCGCTTTTAGCTGAAATAACCACAACAAATCTATCTCCAACATGCCCAAAACCGTTTTGGTAAATGCGATAGTGCATTTTGGAATTTTTTTGTGCAAACAAATCTTTAATAGCTTTTATTGCTTCTCTGGTTTTACTTACGTTTTTGGCTGCAACATCCATAAAAATCCATCTTCTGTAGTTTTGCCCTTCTTGAGTTGTACTCATCCCATCTGGCATGTAAGACAGGTTTTCATTTAGTAATGTAATGTAGCTACCGTGTTTGTCGTAGCATTCGTTAAAACGCTCAAAGTAAGAGGTGAATTTTTCTTCACCTACGGTTTTAGCAAAATCTTCCATTGGATCTTCATCTAAATCTGCAAATTTTTCAACAGGAGTAATAGTTAAAAATGTACCATCATCCATTTGTGCAACACTCCAGGATTCTGAAAAATTGTGCTTTTCACAAAGCGCTTTAAACTCTTTAGAAACTTCAATATAGTCATTGTGCTTTGAGGGTTTTACTTGATCTTCATGAACAAGATAAGCTTGTACTTGAGCTACTGTTACTAAAGGCAATACAAGTAGAGCCAAAAGCAATAGTTTAGATTTCAATGTGTTTGAGGCACTGATTGTTTTTAAAATTTTCATGATTAATAGTGTTTGAATTATTTTTTGTCTAATTGAGGTAACCCTGAAAACAGTTCGTCTGTATGCATTAAAAAGTATTTATCAAACTTTTTGAAAAATGCATCTCTATCATTTTCAGTTTTCCAAGCAGAATTAATTAACTCTCCTTGCTTTACACTTGCAGCTTCAACATCATTCCAGTTGGCATACTCTGTAACGAATACTAAATCTCTAGAATCGCTACCTGAAAGATGTCTCATTGCACGCTCGCTTATGATTTTGTCATTAGGTAGAACAACCTTTTTTTGGAACTCTTCTAATAATGAAGCTAATTCGGCTTGTGAGCCATTTTCTGGAATTGTAATTTTCCAAGTGGTAACTGTAAATACAGTATTGTATTGAGCACTTGCGTTTGTTGGTGCAAGTATTAATAATAAAGCTAATACTAACGTAGTTTTTAAAATTTTCATGATTAATAGTTTTAATGGTTAATTAATAGTGATTTATTTTTGATTTGGTATCTAAATAACTAATAATCAATGATTGAAAGAAGTGGTTTAGGACGAATGGATATAAATACTGTCCGAAGGGTAGGTTATAGTTTTCTAAGTGGGAAGATTAAATAGTATGTAGCCTTTTTAGTAATTCTTCTTTTAAAGTTTTACTAACAGGAATCGCTTTTTTAGCAATAACCACATGGCTTGTGGCAACTTCATCTATGTGCGAAATATTAATGATAAACGATCTGTGAATACGTAAAAAATGCATTTCTGGAAGTTTTTCGTCTAAATCCTTTAAAGTGATAACCAATAGATACTCTTTGCTTTTGGAGTGAATCCTACAATAGTTGCGTTCGGCTTCTATGTAAAGAATGTCTTTAATATCCACCTTTACCATTTTTTCATGATGACGTACAAATATAGAATCGCTTAAAATAAAAGGAGAAGGGTTGTCTTCTACAGTTTTTGTAGCGTTGTGTTTAAGGTCTTGTTTAGCAATTACAAGTTCAATAGCATGCTGAAGGTCTAGTTTTTTAAAAGGTTTTGATATAAACGCATGAGGATTGGTAGCTTTTGCTTTATTAAAATGAGCATCATCAGCATTTGCTGTAAGGTAAATGATTGGGATATCAAACTCTTTTTGAATCAGTTTTACGGTTTCTACGCCATCGAGAGCTCCTTTTAAGTTAATGTCCATTAAAATAATATCAGGAGTGTCTTGTCTTACATTAATAATAGCTTCTTCACCACGAGGAATAACACCAGTAACTTCATAACCCAAAGAAGAGAGTTGTAACGAAATATTAGCTCCAATAACCATTTCGTCTTCTACAATTAATATTTTTGATGGTTGCGACATTAGGCTGACGTATTAAGTTTGAATTGAAATAAAACTGCTGTTCCTTTATCAATGATTTCTTGCATTTTTCCATTAAGTTGAAGTGTTAATAATTGAATAAGCTGTGAGCCAAATCCTGTGCCTTTTGCTGGTGCATTTTTTACTTTGCCAATGCCATTATCCTCTACTTTTAATGTAAGCGTAGCATCGTTATTTTTTTTAAGGCTAATGTTTATAATTCCTTTTGTGTCATCAGGAAAAGCATATTTTATTGCATTTGTAAGTAGTTCATTTACTATAAGGCCAATAGGTACAGCTGTGTCTACATCAAGTTCTAGATTTTCCATAGCACATTCTATTTTTACTTTGTTTTCAGCATTAAAAGAGTCTAAAATACCATCGCCTAAGTTTATAAAATAGTCTTTCATTTCTATGGCTCCTAAGTTTTCGCCTTGATAGAGTTTTTGATGGATAATTCCCATAGATTGCACTCTGTTTTGGCTCGCTATCATAGCTTCTTTAGTTGCTGAATCATTTAATTGCGCAGATTGCAAACTGATAAGGCTTTTAACCATCTCGAGATTGTTTTTTACACGATGGTGAATTTCCCTAAGTAGTAATTCGTTTTGTTTGTTTTTGGTGTCGAGTTCTTTATTTAAGATTTGAAGTTCTTGATTTCGCTTTTGACGTTTTCGGTAATTGTAAAACAACCCAAAGAGGATAAATGCTAATAAACTAGCAAGTATAATGTAGAGTATTTGTGTGCGTTTTTGTTGCGCTATTTTTTCATCCTGAAAATAGATAGTCGCATTTTTTTGACCTGTTTCATATTTTGCCTGTGCTTCAGACTCTAACCCAAAAATGACATTGTCTTTAAATTCTTCTAAAGTTTGAGCATATAAATGATGGTAATGCAATGCAGATTCGTAGTCACCTAATGACTCGTAAATGTTAGATACATGCATATAGTTTTCCCAAAGATTTCTAACTCTACCTGTTTTTTTTATAAGCTCAATGGCTTTGAGGTTATATGGCAATGCTTCTTGATATTTACCTTGCATATAATACACATGACCAGTATTTGCAAGTGATGGGATGAGATAACGCTCTAAACCTAGTTTTGTTGAATTGTCATAATTAGCTTGATAATCTGCAATAGCTTCATCATAGCGTTCCATGTATTTGTAAATATTTCCTCGCCAGTTTACTGAAGCCATCATAGGAATTCCGTATTCGTTTAATTCCTTGTATAAGTCAATTGAAGTGTTAATGCTTTCAAGTGCTTCTTCTAGGTTTGAAGTAGAAAATAATTGATCAAACGCCTTAAAACGATAGGTTTCGGCTAGTTCAATTTTAGTGTCGTCAAGCTGTTCTAATATTGCAATGGCTTTGTCACACCATTCAACACCTTCAGCATAACTACGTTCGTAATATTTTAGGTCGCAAATAGCTGCATAGCATTGCGCAATCCCTTTTTTATTGTTTGTTTTCTCATATAACTCCAGAGCTTCATAGGTTTTTTTTGTTGCCTGAGCATAATCAGCTTTTACCATTAAAAGTTCTTTGTGTTTTAGATATACATTGGCTAAAGCATTGTTGTTGTTTTGTTGAGTATAGATGTCTTTAGCTTTTTCAAGATAAATAAAAGCCGAATCCAGTTTAGAATAGTCTTTATGATAGGTGATTAAAAAGCTGTATGATTTGGCAAGTGCATCAGAATTTTTGGTAGTGTTTGATAGTGCAATGGCTTTATGCGCATTTTTTGAAATATGCGTAGAATCTTTTGAATTATGGATGTGATTATCTAACCAATTGAGCAGCGAATCTAATTTTTTAGAATTAGAATGTTGTGCAGAACAGGTGATTGCAAATAGTAATGCAAAAAAAATGGTTAGTTGTTTCATAAGCCTTAAATAAGCTATTAATTAAGACTTTAGGGTAAGCTAAAGGTAGTGAAAATAGATTTTATTTACTAAAATCTATTTATAGTTTATAATTCTATCTCTACCTGATTTTTTAAAATGTCCTCAAAAGTTTCTCGTTTTCTAATCAATTGCGCTTGTCCTTTGTGCCATAATACTTCAGCAGGACGATAACGTGAGTTGTAGTTTGAAGACATAGAGTAGCAGTAGGCTCCAGCGTTTTTAAACGCAAGAATATCACCTTCAGCAATTTCATTTATTCGTCTGTTATTGGCAAAGGTGTCGGTTTCACAAATGTAACCTACAACCGAGTAAAAGCGTTCTCTTCCTTTTGGGTTCGAAATATTGACTATTTCGTGCTGAGAACCATAAAGCATTGGTCTTATTAAATGATTAAAACCAGAGTCTATTTGAGCAAAAACCGTTGAGGTAGTTTGTTTAACTACATTTACTTTAGCTAAAAAGTAACCAGCTTCACTCACTAAAAATTTTCCTGGTTCAAAAGCTAAAGTGAGCTCTTTACCATATTCTTTGCAAAAGGTATTAAATCGTTTCGTTAGTTTTTTACCAAACTCTTCAATGTTGGTTTCAATGTCACCTTCTTTATAAGGAACTTTAAATCCTGAACCAAAATCTAAAAATTCTAAGTTTTTAAAATGTTTAGCTGTGTCAAATAATATTTCGCTGGCATATAAAAACACATCAATATCCAAAATATCACTACCTGTGTGCATGTGAATACCATTGATGGTCATTTTGGTATTTTCTACAATACGAAGTATATGAGGGATTTGGTGAATGGAAATACCAAACTTACTATCAATATGTCCAACGGAAATGTTAGTGTTTCCACCAGCCATGACATGCGGATTTATTCTAATGCAAACAGGAACTTTAGGATACTTTGTCCCAAACTGCTCTAAAATAGAAAGGTTGTCAATATTTATTTGCACACCAAGTTTTGATGCAGTTTCAATTTCTTCTAGTGATACACCATTAGGCGTATAAATAATAGTTTCAGGTGAAAAACCAGCAGCTAAACCTAATTGTACTTCTTGAATAGAAACAGTATCGAGTCCTGAACCTAATCCTTTTAATAATTTTAATACTGAAATGTTTGACAATGCTTTAGCAGCATAATTGATTTTAAGATGTTTTACTTTATTAAAAGCATTGGTTAATCTCTTGTATTGAGAGGTTATTTTTTCAGAATCATATACATAAACAGGACTCCCGAATTCTTGAGCGATATTAAGTAGTTGCTTTTCTAACATTATATTGGTGCAAATTTTTTTCCAAAGGTATTTTATTCCCTTTAAATTGAAATTTAAGATTTAAAATATCACACAATTTAAACATTGTGTTAAATAATTAACAAATAATTTTTGTCTAGAATAAAAGACTTTTGTGACTGTATTTTTTTAGAGGATTAAAATTTCAATTATCGAGTAAATATTAGGGTAAGTAATCTCTATTAATTACATTTGTGCCACTTAAACTTTATAGCGAATTATGAATTTACACGAATATCAAGGAAAAGACATATTAGCAGGTTTTGGAGTTCGCGTACAACGTGGTATTGTAGCCCAAAACGCTCAAGAAGCAGTAGCTGCTGCTAAGCAATTAACTGAAGAAACTGGAACAGGTTGGCATGTTATAAAAGCTCAAGTTCATGCAGGTGGACGCGGAAAAGGAGGAGGAGTTAAACTAGCCAAAAACCTTCAAGAAGTAGAAAGTATAGCAGGTCAAATCATAGGAATGAATTTGGTTACACCTCAAACTTCTGCTGAAGGTAAAAAAGTACACCAAGTGTTAGTTGCTGAGGATGTGTATTATCCAGGTGATAGTGAACCAGACGAATTTTACATGTCTGTGCTTTTAAATCGTGGTACAGGTAAAAATATGATTATGTATTCTACTGAAGGTGGAATGGATATTGAAACTGTTGCTGAAGAAACACCACACTTAATTTTTCATGAAGAAGTTGATCCTGCTGTAGGTTTAATGCCTTTTCAAGCAAGACGTATTGCATTTAACTTAGGGTTGAGTGGAGTAGCTTTTAAAGAAATGACAAAATTTGTTTCTTCATTATATACTGCTTATGTGAAGTCTGATTCTTCTCTTTTTGAGATTAATCCTGTTTTAAAAACAAGTGATGACAAAATTATGGCTGTTGATGCTAAAGTGACTATTGATGACAATGCACTTTACCGTCACAAAGACTATATAGATTTAAGAGATTTACGCGAAGAAAACCCTATTGAAGTTGAAGCTAAAGAAGTTGGACTTAACTATGTTGACCTTGACGGAAACGTTGGTTGTATGGTAAATGGAGCTGGTTTAGCAATGGCAACTATGGATTTAATTAAGCAAGCAGGTGGAGAGCCAGCTAACTTCTTAGACGTTGGTGGTACTGCTGATGCTGCTCGTGTAGAGGCTGCGTTTAAAATTATCTTAAAAGATCCTAATGTAAAAGCTATTTTAATTAACATCTTTGGTGGTATTGTTCGTTGTGATCGTGTTGCACAAGGTGTAATTGATGCCTATAAAAACATGGGAACTATAAATGTGCCAATTATTGTACGTTTACAAGGTACTAATGCTGATATTGCTAAAGAATTAATTGATAATTCAGGATTAGATGTACTAAGTGCTACTGAGTTCCAAGAAGCTGCAGATAAAGTACAGCAGGTATTGGCTTAATAATATAATAAATACAAAACAGATAAGAGAGTTGAAGCTTTAAAGTTTCAACTCTTTTTTTGTGGTTTATTTGAATTTTCCTTTTTAGGCATCGGACCACGTAAATGAATGATAAGGCCATTTAAAAAGTTACGTAAAATTTGGTCGCCACATTCCATATATTTAGGATGGTCTTCTTTTCTGAAAAAAGCACCAAGTTCACTTTTTGAAATTCTAAAATCAACCAAAGCTAAAATTTCAACAATTTCATCGTCTCTTAATTTATGAGCTACTCGTAATTTTTTAAATATATCGTTGTTTGTCATAGTCTGTTAACTTAATTGAGAGGGTGATTTTTCTATGAATTTTTTGAAAGCATTAATAAAAAACCAAAGTACAATAAATTTAACGATTTCCTAATGTGCATTTCATCGAACTTGTTTTTTTAAGTCTATAAAATCGACGAAATGCGCACATGTTGTTAATGTATTGATTTTCAGTTATTTGGATAAAATAAATGTACGAACGTAAGAAAACTACGATGAATGACATCTTTTTTTTCGATAAGCGACGAAATATCGACGACAATAAAAGTATTTATCTATTTAACTTTATAAAAAGTAATAATTACTCCCTCAGGTATGATAAATCGTGTTGAAAAGTTGAGTCTGTTATCCGAGATGATAGCATTCGCTATGAAAGATGAGAATATTAAATCCATTGAATACAATTTTCTTTTAGGCATCGCTAAACAATTAGAAATATCTAAAGAAGATTTTGATTATTTATTTAAGTCTCCAGTACATTATGTGCATTTAAAATCGCACAGCGAACGCATTGTACAATTCCATAGATTGGTGTTGTTAATGAATTTGGATAAAGAATTTACTTCCAAAGAACTTGTTAGGTTACATAATTTTGGATTGAGAATGGGCTTAAGCCATGAATCTATAAATCGAGTGTTGGATTTAATGGAAAGTTTCCCAAACAAAATTGTACCACCAGATTTTTTAATTGACATCTTTAAAGTACAATATAATTAGATTTGTAAGCAGTTAGCAGTTGTTCTAAATGTTAAACACAAATCACTTTACTTTTAGTTTTTCTAACTTCTCTTGATAGACTTTAATTTCATCCCTTAATTGAGCAGCAACAATAAAGTCCAATGCTTTGGCAGCTTGTTCCATTGATTTACGTTTTTCGCGTATTTTCTTTTCTAATTCACCTTTTGTTAAATATTCATTTTCAGGTTCTGCAGCTTTTAAAGCTTCTAGTTCATAGCTATAAGTACTCACTGAGTTTTTTGCTAAGGCATTATCCAAACTTTTGTTTAATGCTTTTGGTGTAATATTGTTAGCTGTGTTATAAGCAATTTGTTTTTCACGTCTGTAATTAGTTTCATCAATGGTTTTTTGCATGCTATTGGTAATTTTATCAGCATACATAATGGCTTTACCGTTAAGGTTACGCGCAGCTCTACCAACAGTTTGTGTTAATGAACGTGCTGAACGTAAAAATCCTTCTTTATCAGCATCTAAAATAGCAACTAAAGACACTTCGGGTAAATCTAACCCTTCACGAAGCAAGTTGACACCTACAAGTACATCAAACAAGCCTTTTCTTAAATCTTGCATAATCTCCACACGCTCTAATGTATCTACATCACTATGAATATAACGACAACGAATTTGTATGCGCTCCAGATATTTGGTAAGCTCTTCAGCCATACGCTTGGTAAGTGTAGTAACAAGTGTGCGCTCATCTTTTTCAACACGTTGCTGAATTTCTTCTATTAAATCATCAATTTGATTTAAACTCGGTCTAACTTCAATTTCAGGGTCTAATAGACCTGTAGGTCTAATCACTTGCTCTACATAAATACCATCGGATTTTTGAAGTTCATAATCTGCAGGAGTTGCACTTACATAAATTACTTGGTTTTGTAAAGCTTCAAATTCTTCAAACTTTAAAGGTCTATTATCCATAGCTGCAGGCAACCTGAAACCGTATTCAACCAGATTTTCTTTTCGGCTTCTGTCGCCTCCATACATAGCATGGACTTGCGATATGGTTACATGACTTTCATCCACAACCATAAGAAAATCATCAGGGAAATAATCTAGCAAACAGAACGGTCGCGTTCCTGGAGCTCTACCATCTAAGTATCTCGAATAGTTTTCAATACCTGAGCAATACCCAAGTTCGCGAATCATTTCAAGGTCAAATTCGGTACGTTCTTTAAGACGTTTGGCTTCCAAATGTTTACCAATTTCTTTGAAATAATCATGTTGTTTTACTAAATCATCTTGAATGTCTTTTATTGCATTTTGTAAGACTTCAGGAGAAGTCACAAACATATTTGCAGGATAGATGTTGAGCTTTTCATAACGTTCAATAATTTCATTGCTCATTGGGTTGAACGCTTCAATCTCTTCAATTTCGTCTCCAAAAAAATGAATTCTGAATGCATTATCAGCATAACCAGGGAAAATATCTACTGTATCACCTTTTATTCTGAAATTACCATGGTTAAAATCGGCTTCAGTACGCGAATACAAACTCTGCACAAGTTGATGGAGCAGTTTGGTTCGGGAAATGGTTTGGTCAACTTCAATAGAAATTACATTCTTTTGAAATTCAATTGGGTTTCCAATACCATACAAGCAAGACACTGAAGCAACTACCAAAACATCTCTACGACCAGACAGCAGAGAAGAGGTTGTACTTAAACGCATCTTCTCAATTTCTTCGTTTATTGATAAGTCCTTTTCAATGTAAACACCAGATACAGGAATGTAAGCTTCTGGTTGGTAGTAGTCATAATAAGACACAAAATACTCTACAGCATTGTCAGGAAAAAACTGCTTGAACTCACTGTATAATTGTGCTGCTAATGTTTTGTTGTGAGCCAACACCAAAGTTGGTCTTTGCACTTCTTGAACAACATTGGCAACAGTAAATGTCTTACCTGAACCTGTAACACCAAGAAGCGTTTGGTATTTTTCATTACTCTCTATACCAGTAGCTAATTGTTTTATAGCTTTAGGTTGGTCTCCTGTAGGCTTAAATTCTGACTCTATCTTAAATCGCATAACACAAATTTACGATAAAGATTGCGAGTATTCAACTACCGTTTTAATGTAAAATGACCTCTAAGCTCTTGGTTGTTATGCAAAGTAATAAGATACCAATAGTCATTAGATTCTAGATTGTTACCATTGTAAGTTCCATCCCAACCATAAGAGTTTGGAGAAAGCTGTTTAAGTAGTTTTCCGTATCTATTGAATATAAAAATTTCTTTTACACTATTGTTTGGGTCATATACCATCCAAGTGTCATTGAAGCCATCACTATTTGGAGTGAAAAATTTAGGGATATGTAAACTTGTTTGAATTAAGAATTGTAAAGATTTTATAACGCATCCATTTGCATCTTGAACAAAAAGAGTATGGAAACCTTCGCTTAGATTATTAAATATAGTACTCGTTTGGAAATTGGAATTATCAATAGCAAACTCATAATTAATACTAGAGTCGTCCATAACAACAGTAATGTTATTAGAGTCAATGATAATATTTGTGGAGTCTAAACTAAAAT
Organism: Gaetbulibacter sp. NE; assembly: GCF_025548475.1. Classification (NCBI taxonomy): domain Bacteria; kingdom Pseudomonadati; phylum Bacteroidota; class Flavobacteriia; order Flavobacteriales; family Flavobacteriaceae; genus Gaetbulibacter; species Gaetbulibacter sp. NE. The sequence goes on from NZ_JAOQHY010000002.1 coordinate 131,635, forward strand.
CGATTGCTGGGTATATGGTAATCTCAAAACTACTTTCGTTAGAGCAGGTATTTGGAGCAGTACCAACTTCATTGTAAATATAGATAGTTTGGTTAGTGGTGATGTTGTCACCAGCATTAAGCATTGTTCCTGTTCCGTTAGTTGCTGTGTAATAGTTTCCGTTTGTAAGTGTTGGCAATGTGTATTCGGAGCAAACGTCAACATCAGGAAGTGTGTCAACGCTAGGAGTTCCTATAATGGTTATTTCAAAACTACTTTCGTTAGAGCAGTTGTTTGGAGCAGTACCAACTTCATTGTAAATATAAATAGTTTGGTTAGTGGTTATGTTGTCACCAGCATTAAGCTGTGTTCCTGTTCCGTTAGTTGCTGTGTAATAGTTTCCGTTGGTAAGTGTTGGCAATGTGTATTCGGTACAAACGTCAACATCAGGAAGTGAGTCAACGCTAGGTGTTCCAGTAATGGTTATTTCAAAACTACTTTCGTTAGAGCAGTTGTTTGGAGCAGTGCCAACTTCATTGTAAATATAAATAGTTTGGTTAGTGGTTATGTTGTCACCAGCATTAAGCTGTGTTCCTGTTCCGTTAGTTGCTGTGTAATAGTTTCCGTTGGTAAGTGTTGGCAATGTGTATTCGGTACAAACGTCAACATCAGGAAGTGAGTCAACGCTAGGTGTTCCAGTAATGGTTATTTCAAAACTACTTTCGTTAGAGCAGTTGTTTGGAGCAGTGCCAACTTCATTGTAAATATAAATAGTTTGGTTAGTGTTTATGTTGTCACCAGCATTAAGCTGTGTTCCTGTTCCGTTAGTTGCTGTGTAATAGTTTCCATTGGTAAGTGTTGGTAATGTGTATTCGGTACAAACGTCAACATCAGGAAGTGTGTCGACTTCTGGTGTATCTATAGTAATTTGAGCAGCATTGGTAATTAATGTACATGAGTTGTAAGTGACTTCACAATAGTACTGATTACCATTAAAACTTAGAGGGACATTTGTAATATCTAGCCAACTATTTTGTGGGTTAGAATAAGGACTGGTATTAGGAACATCTACCCAGTTTCCTGACGTATCTAGGACTTTCCATTGGTACTGAAAAATACTGTTGTTTAAAGATGTGGAAAAAGTTATCATTCCATTTTCACAAATTGTTTGTGAGATAGGATCGGTAATTTCAGGAATAGTATTGTTAGCAGTATCAGTGTGGGTATTTAAATTACTACAGTCTTCAAAAGTACTAATGCTCCAATCACTAACATTATAAGTATCCAAAGGAGCAGTAGCGTTTGCATTTCTAATTATAGTGTAACCTCTTTCATCAATAGCTTCAACGACATCAATTACAGTACTGTTTTTTACGAGTTTAATTTCATCATTATCATTAATACCAGCAGCAACAGCATCTCCAATAGGAAATCCACTACATGTATTACCTGTGCTTCCCATTACAATCATGTATGTGCTTTGTGGTGCAATAGTTCCTGTTAGTGGAATAATTGCGCTTGGAGTAGCATCACCAATATCGCCAAAACGTTGTAATTCGTAAACACCATTTAAGTTAATTACAGTGTTGGTAGGGTTATAAAGTTCTACAGCACCATAGCTTCCTGTTTCGGAGTCATAAACCTCAGAAATGTAAACTTCTCCAATACTACAGGAGTCTTCTAAAACGGTAAAACTGTTTGCGGAAGTACCAGAACAAGCTCCAGTTGTTAAAACAGTAATAGCTGAACTTTCAGCTCCTTGAGGAATAGTGACTAACAATTCATTATTACTAACAATTGTAAAACTAGTACTGACGCCATCTATATTAACTGATGCTGTGTTTTCAAAATTACTTCCTACTAATGTAACTTGAGTATTAACTGGACCTTGAGAAGGACTAAAGGAATTAATAACAGGACTTGGACAGTAAAAAGTAGAATTAGAATTGCTTTTTGATGAAGCTTTTACTGTAAAAGAATAAGCCATTACAGCAAAGCAAATAAATAGGAGCTTTTTCATTTAATATTTTTGAACGAGCAAAAGTAATAAATGTAAGTTGATTCTTTTGTTAAGTTAGGGTTATCTAATTACCTAAGCAATGCAAAATGTCCTCGGTAAGTTCTTCCGTCTGGTAAAGTCACAAGATACCAATAGTCGTCACTTGGTAAAGCCTTACCTTTAAAAGTACCATCCCAACCATTAGTAAGGTGATTTCTTGAAGCCAATAACTTACCATAGCGATTAAATATTTTTATATCAATACCTCGGTTAAATTGCTCATTGGTTCCATATACTTTCCATGTGTCTTTAATTGTGTCACCATTTGGTGAGAAAAATTTAGGAAAACCAAGTACTGAAATAAGTTGTTCAGCAACTCCACAATCATTTTTGTCTTTAACATAAACTGTGTGAAATCCAGGAAGAACATCATAAAATACAGATTCGTCTTGATAAGCACCATTATCTAAAGCATATTCATACATGCCTTCACCACTAACGGTTACAGATATTGTATTGTTAAATGTGCCTTCTTCAATAGTAATATTTTCTATGGTAGCTATGTTTGAAGCTTCAACCGTAATGGTTCTTGAAGCAGAGCATCCATTAGGGTCAGTTACAATAACAGTGTACGTGCCAACTTCGTTAATGTTGTTAAAAGAGGTATTTACTGTTGTTGAATTTCCATTAAATAACCATTCATAATAGTAGTTACTTGGAGAATCGTTAAGAACACCTCCATATAATGTTAAAGTTTCAGGATAGGTGTTGAGGCAGTAAATAAACGTTTCGTCTTCTAAAAGGGTAGGCGTATAAAGTACTTCTAAAGCTACAGTGCCAATGCTATAACATTGGTTGTTGGCTGTTGTTACTTTAACAAAAAGCGTTTGATTGTATGCTGTACTATTTTGATAAGGGGAGCTCAACGCATTGGTTTCACTAAAGGCATTAGCTTCAGTTTCGTAGTATTGAACTGTTGCTCCAGTTGGAATTTGATCTTCAAAGGAGGTTGAAATTTCGGTTAAATCAAATTCTCCAAAGCCATCAATGACTTCGCCATCACAAGCTTCGGCATTAGGTATAGATAAGGTGTTATTGGATATTTGTAATTCTACAGCAGCAATGTTAGAGCATCGGTTTTCATTTTCTACACGAGCATAAACTGTTTGAAAAGGATTACTATTTTGAAAATTGCTGGCATTTGGTATTTCGTTGACCTCATTGAGCGCATCATTTTCCGAAAGGTAAAAATTAGTAACAAGAAGTGAAGCGTCATTATTAGTAACATCTTGTGAGGCATCAAACAAGTTGTAATAAGTAATACCATCTTGATTTTGGTCACATTCAATTAATACCGAATCAAAAACTATTGGGTTGGGTGAGTATTCAACAACCACTTCACCATAAGAAATACAACTATTAGCCAATCCTACTTCTACTGTGTATGTACCTGGTTGAGAAACAGTATATGTTCCACAGGTTCCACAACCTGTTTGAGCACCTTGAACTAATATACCATCTCTATACCACTCGTAGGTGTTTTGTCCATTTTGGTAAGCATTTAATTCTAAGGTTTCTCCTTCACAAACAGCATTGTTGTTGGCTAATAATCTGTCAGGACCTAAGTTTGTTGAAAGCTCAAAACTTCCAGCTTCTAAAAATACAGCAGAGTCGTACCTGTAGTTTTGCTCGTCGGCAATGACAAGTTTTACATGATACGTTTCATTAGGAACTATGTCAGCAGTTGCAGTTAAAACAGTAGTTTGACCATTAAAATTGATAGGAGTGTTAGCACCATTCCAACTTCCAAAATACGTTTCGTTAATAGGAGCGCAACTTCCAGGAATTCCTGAATGTACTGTAGTTACTTTTACAGGCGTTTGCGTGTTAGGTATTAGAGCAATGTTAGTATATTGTTGTTGGTTTGCAGGTTTGATTAAAAACCCAAACAAATCTGAATACTGACAGGTATTAGAGTTGCCTTCTTGGTATTCTTCTGAAGCAAATAAGTATCTAAAACTTACTTGTGAAGCTACTGAAGAAAATTCAAATTCAATAATAGTAGCATTAGTAGTGTTAGACTCGTTTAATGCATTTTCAAGGTCAGAATCTCCAAGCCAGTTTGGAGCATCATCATCACTTAATGAAGTGTTAGGTCCAGGTACATTTGATAAACGTCCTGTACTAAGCACAATACCACTTTGTAAGGGGAAAGTTGTACCAGCAGCATCGAAATAGCCGTAACTTTGGTCGGTGTTTCCAAAATCGCCACCAGAAACATTGGTCACCACAACGTTATCAATACAGTTGCTGTCAATTAGAATGTCTTCAATGAGTTGTTGAGGTGTATAGGTTTGACTGTCTACCTGAATGTTTTGGCCATAGGTAAACGTACACATACACAACAATACTATAATAACTACTTTGTTCATTTGCAATTTTTCCGATTGCAAAGATACATAATGCTTTAATGTATTTCGTTGAAGAAATGTTAAAGAAAGGAATGTGATATAGAGAGCTGAAATTCTTATATTTAGAAGGATTTAATGATAAATATGAGAATTCAACAATTGAGGTATAGAATTATATGTGTTTTAATTCTACGTTTTACTAGTTGTCCTAAAGAAAAAAAGACCACTAAAATAGATAATGATGTTATCGGAAAAGTAGAGCAAGTAAAAGCAAAGTTCGTTTCATTTTATTTCAAATTTGTTAGAAATCAAAGATATGTAAATTAGATTTTCAACGTAAAATGTCCTTTAACTTCAAACTCTCCATCATCACTTATTATTTTAGCAACAAACCAGTAGTCGCTTGTAGGCATTCGGTTTCCATTATAGAACCCATTCCATCCAGCAGAGTTTGAGGTTAATTGCTTAATAAGTTTGCCATAACGGTCGTAAATATATACTATAGAACCAGGTAAGGTTTCTATACCAGAGATATGCCAAGTATCAAAATAGCCATCGTTATTTGGTGTGAAGAATTTAGGTGCATCAACCACTACAACTTCTCTAGTAGCTTCAGCACAACCATTAATATCCATTACAGTAATGGTATGGTATCCTAAAGTAACATTGTTGAAAAAGTTAGATTCTTGTGGTACACCATTATCTAAAATATACAGATAGTCACCAATTCCGCTTACATTAACAGTAATAGAATTTGGGTCAGAAAAATCTAAAGTTTCAGTAAACTCTATAATTGCAGTTTCTGATTCTATAACTTCAAACTCACTAGTTGTAGAACATCCAAAAGGCGTGATTACAGTGACCCAATAAGAACCAATTTCAGTAATTTCAATATCTGGAGTGGTTTGGTTTGTGGACCAAATGTATTCGTCTCCAGGGTTGTTTGTTTCTGCAGTTACGTATAAAGGTGAATTGTTTAAGCACAAGGTTTGATTATCAATATCAACAATAGGTCTTGCATAAACATGAGTTGTAAATTGAGTGGTTATGTAACATCCTGTTGTATTGTTTTCAACTCTCACGTAAATGATTTCTCCATCAATAGCATCATACAAGTCTGGTAAACTGTTGTCTCCTGTATTTGCATCGGCTTCACTGTTGTGATATGTTACAGTAAAGTTATTAGGACTTTGTGTTCCTAAAATTGTAGCGTTTTGTTGTGATAAATCAAAGGTTAAGAATCCGTCAAAATCATCGTCGCAATCTTCCAAATCACTTGGTTGATATGCAACAGGTAATGGGTTTACCTCTAATTGAAATGCATAGGTAGTAAAGCAACCTGTTGTGCCATTTTCAATTCTAACGTGTATTGTGTCGTTATTGGTTTGATATGTGTAGTCTGTAGCAATTACATTATTTGCAGTTAAGGCATCATTAGCATTAAGGTAATAGGTGATAACAGCATCAGTTTCAGAAGTTACTAAAGTATTCACTTCATTAAGGTTGTAGTAGCTGTCAACATTATCACAAATACTGACTGACTCAAAATCGTTTATAGTAGGAGGCAGGTTTACAATTAGCTCTAGCGGTAAACCTAAATAGCAGTTAGAAACCGTATTTGTAATTCTTACATAAACCGTTTGTGGGTTTGAAATGTTGTTATAGTTTTCAGGGTCTGCAATTGGGTTGGTTTCGTTTTCTAAATCGTTAATCGTTTCGTAGTAAGCAATAACAATATCGTCTTGTCTTACATCAAAAATATCAACTTCAGCATCGGTTAAATCAAAAGTTACGATACCATCATAATCCACATCACAGGACACTAATGGTTCTGAAGGACTAGCTTCAGGAGCAGGAATAACATTTACCTCAAAAGCGGTTAATGAATTACAAATTGTACCATTATCAATTCTCACATAAATAGTTTGCGGATTTGAAGTATTGGCATAGTTTAAAGCGATAGGGTTTGTACCATTTTCAGAATCTACCAAAGAGGTGTAAAATGTAATGTCTAAATTCTCAGGAATGCCTTGAGAGATTTCAGTTATTTTTTCGTTTAAATCGAATACTTCGCTGCCATCATTTGAAATATCGTCACAAACAAACCAATCGGTTGGTGCATTGAACTCCGGATTGCTTCCCATTTCAATAGTAAATGATGCAGTGCCATAGCAATCTTGATCTGTTGTGTTTTCAACCCTCACAAAAATGGTTTGTGGGTTGCTTAAGTTTTGATAAGCTACAGTTTTATCAATAGCGTTTGTGCGGTTGTCTGCATCGTTTTGAGATTCAAAATAAAGCACTTCTTTACCTGCTTGTCCATTGAGAATTTCTGCATCTTTTGTGTTGAATGTAAAGTCGCCAAAACCGTCGCTGTTTTGCTCACAAATACTATAATTACTTATGTTTATAAAAGTAGGAAGTGTGTTTACAATAACTTCAAAAGACTCAATAGTATGGCATCCTGTTGTAGCATTTTCAACCCTTGCAAAAATAGTTTGAGTGTTACTTGGGTATGCTTGAGGATTGGTTACAGCGTTAGCACTAGCTTCAGCATCAGATAAGTTGGTGTGGAACGAAAATGTTCTGTTTGCTGTATCTGAAACCAATTCAGAAATTTTAGAATTTAAATCTATGATGTAAATACCATCTTGATTGTCGTCACAAATTATAACATCGGTTGGTGTTGATGTAACAGGAGCAGGAATAATATTTAACTCAAACGAGTTAACATCAGCACAACCTGTTTGGTCATATCTAATCCTAGTATATAGTATTTGCGGATTAGAAATGTTGTTATACATAGTAGGTAATGCATTGGTATTGCTATTGGCATCACTTTCAGTTTCATAGTACATAACCGTAAATCCAGATTGTCCTTCAGTAACCATACTGTCAAAAATTGAAAGATCAACAAGCGTAAAACCATCTTGGTCGTCATCACAATAATTAACACTTCCAATAGAGTTGAATTCGATAATTGGATTTAAGTTGAGTTCTATTTCTTCATATTCAGTGCAAGTATCGCTATGTAATGCGATATATAATGTATGCGGAATTTCATCAGGTACATATGCAACAGTAACATCTATTTCATTTATTTGATTGTCTCTATCGCTTTCAGTTTCATAAAAAGATACTGTTACGTTTGGGATGTCGTTGATAATTGAAATAGCTATATTTTCTAAGTCGAAAGCTTCTTCACCATCATTATCTTGGTCGCACAACGAAAAATTTCTAATTGTAGTTCCTGTTAGTAAAAGGTTTGCATGAATTTCAAAAGGTGCAACCGAAATACATCCTGAAACATCATCTACAACACTTATATATAAAGTTTGTTCTTCAAACGTAGTGTTGTCGTAACTAGTAGGGTTTGCTATTGGATTACTTAATGTTAATGCATCTTCGTAAGTTTCATGGAATGAAGTTGAAACACCAGTAATTCCATTTAAAACCTCGTCGGTTATTGTGTTAAGGTTAAAAGTAGCAAAACCATCATGTTCTGGGTCGCAGGCATCAATGTAAAGGTCTTCAGTATTGATAACAGGATTATTCAACACATTAAAAGTTAATGTTGTAGTTGATGCACAACCCGTTTGCGAATTAGTAACTCTCACAAATAACTGTTCTGTTTGACTGGTGTTGCTATATGGTAAAGCAATTGGATTTGCTCCTGAGTCAGCATCGGCTTGTGTAAAGTGATAGGTAACATCAAGAATAGTTTGTCCGGAAGTAATTTCATTATCCTTTTCACTTAAATCAATTAAAGTTAAACCATCAGCAGTATCATCATCACAAACATCTAAATCTGTAGGAGTTGTAATATTAGGTAGTTCGTTAACTACTAAGCTGAACGTACTAAAAGCTAAACAACCGTTATTGACATCTTCAATTCTTACAAAAATAGTTTGTGGGTTAGAGGTGTTTTGTATTGGTGTTGTAATAGCATTTGTATTATTTATGGCATCATCATTTGTTAAATGATACGAGTAATTGTAGGTTGAGTTTGGTACAGATGCTAAAACTTCAGCGTCTTTAGTTGATAAATCAAAAGTTTCAATACCGTCACCACTCAAATCATCACAAATTTCAAAATCTGAAATTGGATCGGCAGATTGCGTAGAGCTTAAACTAATGTCAACACTATCTTCCATAATACAAGTTGTGTTTGAAATAGGAATTTCAATTTGAACTGTATAGGTTCCAGATTGCGTTACATGAAGTTCAGGTTGAGTTTCACCATTAATTAAGGTGTTGTTTAAATACCAACTGTAAGTAGCCTGAGCATTTTGGATATCTCCATTAAGGGTTAAAGATTCAGCACAAGTTGAAATGTCTTCGCCTAAATCTACAACAGCATCAAAACTGTTTCCTTCAATAAAAACAGCCGAATCATAGTTTTCATCAGTTTGGTCGGCAATAATCATTTTTATATGATATTGTACATAAGGCGTAATAGTTGCAGTAGCAGTCATTACAGTAGTTCGACCATTGAAGTTTGTATCTCCAATACTATAGCCTTCAAAATACTCGTCATTTTCAGCAGCACAAAACCCAGCAATTTCATCATGGATAGTGTTTGTGTTAACAGGAGTAGATGTTCCGGGAATTACTGCAATATTTGTGTAAGGATCATTGGTTCCTGCTTCTCTAATAAGAAATGCAAACCCATCAGAATATTCACATGGGAAATTACCAAAATATTCTTCGGATGCTAAAATATAATTGAATTGCACTTGGTTTGAAATTGAAATAAAATCAAATTCAATAGAAGTTGCGTTTAATGTCCCAGTAATTCCTAAAGCGGTTTCAAGATCGGTATCGGTAAGCCAATTGTCTTCACCTTCATTAAGTATGTCGTTGTTTTGTGTGTTTCCTGCAGAAGCAGCATTACCTGTTGAAAGAATAATTCCATTTTCAAAAGGAAAGTTTGAAGACGCACTTTCAAAATAACCAAAACTTCCAAATCCATTCACGCTACCATTAACTTGCGAATTGATATTAGTAATCTCTACACAACCTTCAGTAAGGGTGTTTTCAATAAGTTGTTGTTCAGTTAGTGTATTATCAACAGTAATTTGTTGAGAGAATACTTGGTTACATAAAAAACATGCAAATACAAGGAGGGAAATTTTGATGGTTTTCATTATCAATAGGTTAAGTTTTACTCACAGCGACACATGGTTTTGGGACATGTTGAATAGTGATTCTTTTATTTTGCTGTGAAAACTAAATCAATCAAGGATGAAATGCAAAAAAATACGACGAAATACACAAAATATTAACATTTAGTAGTTCAAATAGACACAACCTGCCATAGATTTGTAGTTTGGGTCGTTTAAATGAAGCACATAGTAATATGTGCCGACAGGTAATAATTTACCTAAATTATTAATTCCTCTGTTTGCTTTTCCATCCCAAGGTTTGGAATTATCTCCTTCAAATATTAAAGTGCCGTAACGATTGTAGATGAGTAGTTTATGATTTTCAAAAATATCATACAGACCTTGTATATTAAACCAATCGTTAGGGCCATCATTATTTGGCGAAAACCCATCAGGAATGTATGGTGGGCAATTTTCTACCAACACATCAAAACTGTAACTATCATAACAAGGGTCACTTTCAACTCTTGCATAAATAGTTTCAGGATTTGTAGTATTGTTGTAAGCTGTTGGGTCAAAAATTTCGTTCTCTTGGTTTTGTAAATCTGAAAGACTAGTGTAAAACGCTATATTGTCATTAATGTTTGTTGATTGCTGAAAAATTTCATTGAGATTAAATATTGCTGAGTTAAACCCTTCGTCGCAGAGCAAGGTTTCAGGTAAAGTTTCAATAGGAGGAGCAACAAGTAAATTGATGGTTTGCTCAAACATATTATTGTCTTCATTGATTTCAATTATAATGCCTGAGTTATCACCAATATCATCTACTGAAAGCGTTAAAATAAAATCATCTCCAACAGTTTCAGGAATGGTTAAAATCATGAAGTTGGTTTCCGATTCGTTAATTCCAATAGTATTTAATGTCGCACTTTGTCCTACGATTATTTCGTTAGCATAAAATGTAATAGGAGTGTTGTTAGGAAGTACGTCTGTACTGTTGAAATTATTGACAGTGTATTCAATTTCAATGTTTCTATTGCCGCATTCCGAAATATAATTGTCAAGTACTATTGTTGCATCAGGTAGCTGACTATTTAAAACTGTAATGATGTTGTTTATCATTACAAAATCCTGACCAGACGTAAGTTGAATAGTTGCCGAAGTATCACCAATAGATATGTTATTTTGAATATTGTAAACATCAATATCCATATTGTATAAGTCTGACGCTCCAGTAAAACTGTTCGTACCATTAAAAGCATTATTGATAGGATTGAGTGGCGGATTTCCTATAATATTTCCATTAATAGTTAGTTGTTCATTAACAGCTAATGAGCGGTCACCTTCCCAAGCAATGAAACCAATTTTGGCATTTTCATTATCCAATACATTTAGGTTGTCTAAAGTAATAGTTAATATATCAGGTACGCTTTGTAAGCCATCATACACATTCAATTGGTTTAAAGGTAGATTATCGTCTTCATAAATAATAGTAATTGCCCAACCTGCGAAGTTAGTTCCTGTAGGACAATATGGTGAAATTATAGATTGTATGTCTAAATCAGACAAGGTATAATCTCCAGAACCAATACTTTGTACTAAAGTGGTTACATCAGCAAATGCAGCAAAAAACAGTCTGTTGGCATCTAAGGCATCACTAAAAGTGCGTTCAGCAGTAACAGGATTATTATTTAGTGATACGTTAAAATCACCAGTATCTGAACCTGCCCAATATAAGTAAGCAGCAACAATAGTTTGATTTGCGTTTAAAGATAAAGTAGCTGAAGATTCTGTTGAGATTACACAATCAGCTCCTGTTCCATTTTCAGACAAGTTTAATGTGTTTCCTATTGCAGTGTAATCGTACCTACCATTGAACTGTTGGTACAGCTCAACATCTTGACCCAAAACAGTAGTAGGATTATAAAAAAGAAAGAAAAGTAATATGAGTTGGGTTACCCTTATCATCATGACTTTTTTGAACATTAACTGGCTCAATCGGATTTAGCGTTTTAAAGTGAAATGACTTTTAAACACTCTTCCATCCTCTAAGGTAACATGAAACCAATAATCGCTTGAAGGCAAAGGAAACCCATTATATGTTCCGTCCCAACCAGGACTAACAGGGTCTAGTTCTTTTAACAATTTACCATAACGATCAAAAATATAAATAACACTTTGAGGCTGAAATTCTTCTGAAAGACCATAAACTTGCCAATAATCGTGGTAACCATCATTATTTGGTGTGAAAAACTTTGGAAACCCTATTACCGAAATAAGCTCATCTACAATACCACATTCGTTTTTATCTCTTACATATATGGTGTGTAAACCTGCAGCTACATTATCAAATACATTGCTGTCTTGGTAAGGACCTTCAGGATTATCTATTGCATATTCATAATCGCCTTCACCAGATACAAAAACAGTAACCATGTTGTTTTGTGTGGCATCAATAACTTCTATATTGTCAAAAGTAGCAATGTTTGATGGAAGTACAGTAATGGTTCTATCTTTATAACATCCATCAGTATTTATAACACGCACAGTATAAGTTCCAGGTTCGTTAACTTCAATTGTAGTGGTGGTTTCACCTGTTGACCACTCGTAGTAATAATTATTAGGTAAATCATCAATAAGACCACCTGTTAGTGTTATGGTTTCAGGGTAAAAATTAAGACAATATATAGTTTCTGCTTCGGTTTCAATATTTGGAAGTTCAAAAACCACCAATTCTACTTCACTTATTCCATAGCAAGCATTTGAATTTTCAACTCTAGCATAAATTGTTTGAGAATAAGCTATAGTATTAGTAAATGTATTTGATAGCACATTTGTTTCTAGCAACGCATCTTCATAGGTTTCGTAATAGCTAAGTTCCAAGTCATCAGGTAAACCACTTAAGACAGCATCATTGGCATCGTTTAATGTAAAAGCATAAAAACCATCTTCAGTTCCATCATCATCACATGCCTCTATTGTAGTGTTGTTTGCTGAAGTTGTGCTGACTTCTAATGTAACTTCAGCTATGTTATAGCATCCAGTAATATCATCGGTTACTTTGGCATATATCAATTGAGGGTTGAAAAAGTTTTCAAACGCATTACCATCAATTTCATTTGTATTGCCTTCGGCATCATTCATTGAAAGATAGTAGTTTATAGTTCGGTTTGCTGCTCCAGCAGTAATATCATCAAAAATCTGATTAATATTAAAGATTGTAAATCCTTCAGGAATACCATCTTCATCACATTGGATTATGGTTGAATTAACAGCTTCAGGAGCATCGTTTACCATAAAAGTAAAACTTCCAGTACTGTAACAATCAGGATTGATGTTATTTTCAATTCTAACAAAAATAGTTTCACTGTAAGGTGTTGTATTGGTATAGTCTGTATTTAAAGCGTCTGAATTATCGTCAGCATCTAATTGCGAGGAATGAAATGTTATGGTGTATAAAGCTGGATCTTGACTACCATAAATGTCAGTGTACAATGTTGATAAATCGAAAGTTGTTATACCATCCATTACATTTCCTCCAAAATCTTCATCACAAACTGTAATATCTTCTAAAGTTTCTATTTGTGGTGTAATAAATACTTCTATAAAAAACGAAGAGGTTGCATAACAATTAGGATTAGATGCATTATCAACACGAACAAAAATTTCTTGCGGATTAGAAGTGTTGTTGTACACACCTATAATTTCATTTTCATTATTATCAGCATCTTCTTGAGAAGCATAATAGTGTACATTATATTCAGTAGCATCTTGCGTGTCTAATGCTTGTGCATCTTGTTGTGTGAAGTCAAAAGTTGAAGTTTCAGTAATGTCACACATCACCATATCGTCTGGTTGGCTTGCAAATGGAATGTCGTGGTAACTTACAATAGCTTCACCTTCAATAGGACATTCACCATTGTTAGGTTCAATAAATACCTCATAAAAACCTGGTGTATCTACAAAAAGCTCAAAAGTGGTCTCGGTAAGCGGTACACCATCTTTAGACCAATTATAGGTTGCTCCAGCAACATCTTCGGCAATAAGCGTGTAACTATCACCATCGCAGAGTAAAAGTTCTGTAGTGCTTATTCCATTTTGGATAATATCTATTTGACTATTAAAAAGCGATTGGATAAAAGGAGGTAAGCCTATGCGGCTTAAGTTTTGAAAGCTACCATTAATATCTAGTAAAACACCTGTTTCGTTATAACCAGCTGCGTTTCCATCAGCTTCAGGGTTTTGAATCACTCCAATATGTCTTCCGGTTCCATTTATATTAGCAAAACTGACTTGAGCCCTGTAAATTCTTTTATCTAAACCAAGTTGTAATGCGCCAGCACTAAAAGAATTTGACGAATGAATAACTGTCATTGAACCAGGAATATCTGTGCTTTCAAGATCCCATTGCAATACATGGCTAGAGCCATTACCAGCAATACCATCGCTAATGGTTGCATACACTTTTCTGTTTTCAGCAGAAAACTCAACACCATAAGGACTATCATTATTTTCTTGACCAAAAAGCGTTAGTGGATTAGAAACTACACCAGTGTCATTATCAAAATCGAATAAGTAAACACCACCACCTGTTTCGCCTTGAAGTACAGTAGCAAATCCATGATGTGCCACTGCTAGTTTTGTACCATCAGGAGACGCTTTTAAGTAACCTAAAGCATTTCTTCTATAACCTTCGGCAGGAACTACAGGCCCTACAGTGGATACTACTGGAGTAGTGTCAACACCATTTTGGTCTACTTTAAAAGCATAAAATTTATCTACAAAATGAGTAATTACCCAAAATGAGAAGCAATCATCAGCTTTTACAGCGGTTATTTTTTCAGAACATTTAAATTCAGATTCGGTTTGGTTTGTGGTGTCATAGGTGATTAGAGGTACGTTTTTTTCTAAAGGATCTACATCACCTAAACCTCCTTCTAAAGTCATATCAACTAAAGAATACATTAAACCATCATTTACACCATCTCCATCTTGTTGGTTAGGAAATGCTGATGAATTAAAATGATGAGGTTCATCAACAGTAAAAATATAGTACTGATTTAAATCTTGAGGTTTTGGTACTATCAATCCAGAAGACGTACTAGAGTCGTCACCTTTAAGTCCTGTTCCAAATGCTTCACTTGCGTTGGGCATTGGTAAATGGTTGGCATTCCAAATGGTTCTACCATCAGAATAAAACAGTAAATTACCATCAGTGTCCGAAATGGATGTACAACCTTCTAAAGTGTTTAATTGTCCATCAGTAACAGCTGTAACAGTACCAGTAGTTGCGTTAAATCTTAAACCTGCATTTTTTCCAAAATACCAATTAGCAGCTTCGTTTTGGGAGTACATATTTAATGTACAGTAAATACTAAAGCAGAGTAATAAGATGTTCTTTTTCATGAAATATTAGTGATAAAGCGTTTGTATATACAACAAGTTAAAAACTGAAAATCCTATTAAAACTTTAGAAATTTAAAGTTCAGTTAACAAGAAGTATATACAAATACTGAATCACTAAAGATATTACAAATCTCGCTTTTTTAATAATCTGTACGATAAAAAGACAAATAGAGCAGTCCAACCTATTACAGTAACAATTTCATACCAATGCACTGCATAGTCATAAGCGATTTCGGTCTTTTCAGGAAACTTTGTCATTACTATACGCTGTACAGGTTGGTCAATAAGTTTGTACATAGACTCTAGCGGTAAAAAGTTTTTTACTTTAAATGCTGAATCTGCTGTTCCTAAAACTTCATAAGCTCCCCAAAAAATTAACCATTCAACAATATAGAGTACAAATAAAAACCCTAAAGCAAAAGCTGAGCGTTTTACTAGCATACCAAAGAATAAACATAGACTAAAGAATCCTACTAATTTCACGAAATAGGCGAGTAAAAATTCAGTTTCTCTAAAAACTATAGAGGCTTCAGTATAGCTAGAGTAGTACATACCTATACAAAACGACGCCAAACCAATAAGTAATGTTGCTACTAGAGAAAAGAATACAATAGTGTAGAACTTTGATAAGATAAACTCTTTTTTACTGAGTCCATCAATAAGGTTTTGTTTTATGGTTTTGTTGCTGTATTCATTACCTATCATACTTACCACAACTATTGCAAAGAAAAACTTGAATTGCGATGCAAAAAATGTGGTAATGTGCCAAATGATAGGGAAGTTGAAAATACCAAGTTCACCTAATTCTAAAGTGAAAAATCCGAAAAAGTTTATTTTAATTGAAGATAATACGAGTACTGTAAATGGCAGGATGAACGATACAAAAATTAATACTTTGCTTGTTCGGTTTAGCCAAAGTTTCTGTAATTCTAAATTTATAAGTCGTAACATGGATACTGTGTTTTTTTGATTGATTTTGATTAGTTGTTGTCTGTTAATTGTAAGAACTGTTCTTCCAAACTTTCTTTACGTTTTACCAAGTGTGATAACACAATTCCTTTTTCAAACATGAGTTTGTTAAAGGACGAGGCATCCATTGGTTGGTTTAAAAACGCAGTAATTAATCCGTTATCAATCTTTAGTTTGCCAAAAGAAGTATCGCTTTCAAGTAGTTTAACCAATTCATCTTCTTTATCTGTCTTCAACTCAAAAAAGCCATGACTGTTAATCATTTCGTCAACACGACCAGAGTATAGTTTTTCACCTTTTCTAAGTACTACTACATGAGAACATACTTTTTCAACTTCATCCAAGAGGTGAGATGCTAAAAGAATTGTAGTGCCATTAGCAGCAATTTTTTTTATAATCTCTCTAATTTGATGAATTCCTTGAGGGTCAAGACCGTTAGTAGGTTCATCTAGTATTAATATTTCAGGATCGTTTAACAATGCTGATGCGATTGCTAAACGTTGTTTCATACCCAAAGAGTAGGTTCTAAATTTATGGTCTTTTCTGTCTAGTAAGCCAACAATTTCAAGCTTTTCGTCAATTTTTACATAGTCAACACCTTTAATTTTACACACCAGTTTTAGGTTTTGTTGTGCAGTCATATAAGGGTAAAAATTAGGACGCTCAATAATAGCGCCTACTTTTTTAAGTGCTTCGTGTGTAGATGTTTTACCATCAAACCAGCTAAATTGTCCTGAACTTCTATTAACTACGTTAAGAACAATACCTAGAGTGGTTGATTTTCCACTTCCGTTAGGTCCTAAAATTCCGTAAACATTACCTTTATTTATAGTAAAAGAAAGGTCTTTTACAGCAGTTAAATAGCCAAATTTCTTGGTGAGATTGTTGATTGTTAATATTTGTTCCAAAATATATTATGATTGATTAGTTAAAAATATGACGAGTATTACCGCTTATTGTTACATAGTATTTTATAAAACATTAAATTAGTAATGATTTTAAATGCTATGGACGACTTAAAGATATCGAAAAAGAAACCATCTTACCCAATAAATAGTAAGTTACATAACTATTTACAAGACTATAACAGGAATATTCGCTTACCTATTTTTTATGAAGACCTATTGCGTTTTCAAGGTTCGGTAGTGGTTTATGATAAGAATGACGAAGACACACTTTGGATTCGTGTGTACTATAACGAGTTTGAACGCGAAGAAATAGATTTGAGCTTAAAGCGTGTGTATTCTATTTTAATTTCTGATGGTAATGAAAGTATTTTTAAGTACCTAAGTGTTGATGCTATTGACTTTTGCACCTTCGGGAACTCAAAGCCTTTTAGAGTAAAAATTAGAAATATACTCAACGATAACTACACCTATTTTTATGTGAAAAAAGCTGATGCTTCTCGTGTGTATGGACTAGAGTTTGAGCATATGCTTTCACCTTATAACCTTAACTTTTTAGTTTATAAAAATACATTGATAGAAGAGCATATTGCTGGTATTCCTGGTGATGAGTTTATTAAAAACATGTTGCCAGAATGTACTGCTTCAGAAAAATCGCAAATAGCTAAAGAGTTTGTAAAGTTTAACGAACGTTGTATGATTAGATTACTTGGTGATATGAGATCATACAACTATGTAATTGTACCAACTCACGATTTTGATCATGTGGTTTTTAAAATTAGAGCTATCGATTTTGACCAACAGAGTTATGAAGGTAAGTTTAATGTGTACAGGCCCCAATTTTTTAAAGAGAATTTTAAAATGGTAGAGTTGGTGCGCGAGAAAATTCAAAAAGAATCTATTGAGCAGTATAAAATTGAAGAACGCTCAATTGTTGCACGTCGAATGATTAGTTATCATGATAGAATAGTGGAGTTGCTAGATTGTATGCAAGACGACACAATATCAATTCCTGAGCATATAAAACTGCTTCGAGAGCAAATTTATGATTATACATTAGATATTGAATTTAAGAAGAGTAAAACAATGGGAGACATTATGAAAAACGCTCTAGCCTTTGTAAAACGAAACTATCAAGGAATGAACATGAAAAACTTTTTCTAGCCTATTGTTGGTTGTGTTTTGACTAAATTCTGTCAATTCGAGTATATCGACGTTTATAGTCGATATGTATCGAGAATAAGAATTTTAGTCTTTTTTAAATAGATCTCGATACGGTTTTTCTATCAAAAACCACTCGAACTGACTTTTTGAAATTAATTTGGTTCAATCAATGGTTTTTTCTAACAAAAAAAGCATCCTCTTTGGGATGCTTTTAAATTTATGTTTTTCAATACTTATATTAGTTTACAATAGAGCTTACCAATTGTGTAAGTTCTTCAGTTGTGCCATAGTCAACAGTAACGTTAAAAGTGTCATCACCTTCAACAGTAATAGGTAAACTACCAAACTTTAAATAGCTGTTTTCATCAATAGTAATTGCAACTAAAGTTGCATTTAAACCAAGAGGAATTGAGCCAGCATAAGTTTCTAAAGCAGTTTCAGCATCATTTAAACTTGTAATCATAACTACCGAAGGAAAGTCTTCAATAAACATCCATACTGTAGTTTGAGAGTAATCAGTAACATCAGACACTGAAACTTCAAACTGAGTTGCCGTTTCACCAGCCATATCATAAAGTACATCACAGTTTGATAGACCTTGTTCTAGTCCAAGAATATTAAAATAACCATCATTAAACCAGTTTTCGTTTTGTTGGTTTAAATCCCAGTTTACAACTTCTCTACCATCTTGTGTAACGACAGATCCTACGTAGTAATCCATATTAGTTAATCCTAAACCAGTAGTGTCTGTTTGGATAGTCATTTGTGCTTGAATGTTAAACGGATTTGCATTTACAGGATTTCCGTTTTCATCTTCAAAGGTTAAGTTAAAACTTCCTCCAGTAATCAATAACTGACCGTTGCTTGAGGTTTGCGCATTGTTAAGAAACATTTTATCTAATGTAAGATACTCTGTTAATTTAGCTACAACAGGAGTAGTAATAACATTGTTGTCGTCATCAGTAAATGTGTTTGGTCCAATGTTGAATATTGTACCATCGTCTCCAGTAATTACTGTAGGAACAGATGGGTCTGTAATGTCATGAGATTGAGGTTCTTCTTTTAAAGCTTCAACTAAACTAGAGAGTGACGTGTAGGTATCAGCAGGAATGTTGTTTTGGTTGTCATCATCATTGGTACAATTAAGTGCCAATATACCAATACATACTAGTAATACTAATTTAAAAATAGGTTGCTTTTTCATAATAAAAGATTTAGAGTTATACTCTTTAGATGAAAAAGTAACCAAATGGTTGCGTAAAAAATTTAGGAAATTGGAAAATTAATTCCAGTTTTCATCAAAATCTAGACTCTCGTAGTCGTCAATATCAAGGTCGTCATCAAACTCATTAAAGTCATCAAAATCCTCAGCTTCAAAGTTTTTGTCAGGTGCTTGGTCTGGGATTTGTCCATGTACAAACATAAGGTTAGGGTAGTCAAAACCTTCAGCTTCATCAACTATTTCAGCAAGCTCTACAAAAAAGGTCCACATACTCAAAAAGTCATAGACGTAAATCAATTTGGTTTGCGCTTCGTGTACCACATCGTTAATTAATGTTGTGTTCATTAATTTTACTGGGTTTACACCATCGCTCATATCAAACAAAGAGATTTCTTCACCTTGTTCCCAAGTATCGTTACTTAGGTAAAAAGAAGCCATTTCAGAGCCATCAAAACCAAAAGATTGGGTTATAATGTTATGAAGGTCTTCTAGTGTGTCATCTTCACGAATTTCTAAATCACGAAATACGTCGTCTTCGGTATCGTTGTCAAGTATTATTCTAAATCTGTAAATCATAAATGTTCAATAATGTGCAAAGTTACAAAGTTTAGGCTTTGTTTTTAGCGTTTGTAGCTTCTAATATTAAGTAGAATTGAATTCCGAATAATATACTAGCTAATATAAGGTGTAAGGTTTGTGAACCAAATGGAAAACTAAAGTTTGCCATGGCAATTCCTGAAGCAATTTCAACCAATAAAATACCAAACACCCAATATACTTTTTTGTAATGCAATTGGTGTTTTTTAAGTAGTAACAACAAGTAGCCATTAACTAATAATACAAGTATAGAAAATGACCTATGAATATAAAAACTTGTGGTAGGGTCGTTTAACCAGTTTGAGGCATTGCCTTCTCCTAGAGCTTTTATTTGATGGTCTACAAACTCTCTTACCTGAGTTCCTAAAACTACCTGAATACAAGTTAAAGCTAACGCTACAATTAATACGTTTTTAAATTGTATGTTGAATGTAAAGGACGTGTTACTTTGTTTGGTTTTAAAGATTATGTAGAGCATTACAGCTACTATTGCTAATGCCATTACCATGTGAATAGTAATTTTTAAAGGTGCTAAGTTTGAATCGACTACGGTTTTTCCTAACCAAGCTTGAAAGCCCATTGCAAAAACAGTAAAAAACGATAGAAGCGTAATACTTTTGTTGCGTTTCCAATACTTTAAAGATGCAAATGCCATGACTAAAGTTGCTAAACCTGCAAGTGCACCAAATAATCTATTAATGTACTCAACCCATGTGTGAGTTGGATTAAATACTGCATAATCATGTTTTGTATAGGTATCCCAATTGGTTTTTATAAACTCATTGGAAGATGTAAAGCTACTTTTAGCCACTTGTAAGGTTTCATCAACAATAATAACTTGACCTTTTTTGTAATCGTGGTTAGCATGCCATTGTAGTTGAACCTTTTCAGTAGGAGGAATGTAGTATCCAAAACATTTAGGCCAATCAGGACAACCCATTCCGCTACCTGTCATACGTACAACAGCTCCTGCTATTATTACTAAATAGGTTAGGACTAAGGTTACTTTTGCTATAGTATTGAAATGTGTTTTCATTTTTGAATTGTTAAACCTAACTGTACACCTCTATTTAACATTAGTTGATAAGCTGCTTCATATTCATTAGGAATTTTACCATCAAGAATAGCTTCTTTAATGGTTTCTTTAATCATTCCTATCTCTTTAGAAGGCTTTAAGTTGAAAGTTTGCATGATTTCTTCTCCTGAAATAGGAGGTTGAAAGTTTCTTATATGGTCGCGTTCTTCAACTTCAACTATCTTTTGGCGAACAATTTTAAAATTGTTGTGATATTTTTTAAACTTTTTAGGATTTTTGGTGGTAATATCAGCTTCACAAAGCGTCATTAAATCGTCTACATAATCACCAGCATCAAATACCAAACGACGTACTGCCGAATCGGTAACTTCTTCATTTGCCAACACAATAGGTCTAGAGCTCATTAATACCATTTTTTGAACAAATTTCATTTTGTCATTTAATGGCATTTTAAGTCTTTTAAATAAATAATACACCATTTTTGAACCTTCAAACTCGTGACCATGAAAAGTCCAACCTACTTTTTTACTAAAGCGTTTGGTAGGTGCTTTTCCTATGTCGTGTAATAATGCAGCCCAACGTAACCATAGGTTGTCAGTGTATTTGCTAATATTATCAACAACCTCTAGAGTGTGGTAAAAGTTGTCTTTATGACGTTGTCCTTCAACTTCGTCAATACCTTTTAAAGCGGTTAGCTCAGGTAGGATGCGCTCTAACAATCCTGTTTTTTCTAAAAGTAAAAAGCCAATTGAAGGTGTTTTGCTTTCCAAAATTTTGTTAAGCTCAACAGTAATGCGCTCGTTAGTTATAATTTGTATTCTATGACTATTTTTAGAAATAGCTTGCAAAGACTTTTTTTCAATTTCAAAATCTAATTGAGTTGCAAAACGTATGGCACGCATCATTCTTAAAGGATCGTCACTATAAGTAATATCAGGATCTAAAGGTGTTTTTATACACTTGTTCTCTAAATCGGTTACACCATTAAAAGGATCTAGTAATTCACCAAAATGTTCTTGATTTAAATTAAGCGCTAAAGCATTAATGGTAAAATCACGACGGTTTTGGTCGTCTTGCAAAGTGCCATTTTCAACAACAGGATTTCTACTGTCTTCGTTATAGCTTTCTTTACGAGCTCCTACAAATTCAACTTCAATATCGTCATAACGCAACATAGCAGTACCATAGGTTTTAAAAACCTGTACTTTTGGGTTGTTAGGAAGGTTTTTAGCAACTTGTTTAGCAAGTTCTATTCCGCTTCCTATAGCTACAATGTCAATATCTTTTTTTGAATCTCTTTTAAGTAGAAAATCTCGTACATAACCACCAATAACGTAGCTATCTAAATTAAGTTCTTTAGCCGATTGGGAAACAATCTCGAATATTGGGTGTTGAAGTGCTTGCTTGTAATTCATACTCATAAAATCTCAAACACCAAATGCTCTTATTTGTAGAAAATTATTTTCTTATAACCTCTACAGCACCATCGTTACTTAATTTAATAATTGCAGATGGTTTTGATGCTGATTTTACATTTTGCAAATTTACAACATAGTCCACACCTTTTAAAATGTCTTCGCTTATTTCTTTAAACGATTTTGGTGTAGGTTGTCCGCTTATGTTTGCAGATGTTGAAACAATAGGTCTTCTAAGTTTTTTAACCAATGCATTGGCAAACCCTTTACGAACAACTCTTATGGCTAGTGTATTGTCTTTTGGGATTAAATTTTCAGCAACACGCAATGGTCTGTCGTAAATAATTGTAGTAGGTTTTGCAGCGTATTTTAAAATATCATAAGCTACTTCTGGTACATCTTCGATATACTGATTGAGCATCTTAAAATCGTTAACCAAACAAATCATAGCCTTACTTTCGGCACGTTGTTTAAGTTTAAAAACTTTTTCAACTGCCTCGTAATTGGTAGCATCGCAACCAATTCCCCAAACCGTATCTGTAGGATAAAGGATAATACCTCCTTGTTTTAAAACTTTTAGTGCTGAGTTAATTTCATCAGTCATGTTACTTAGATTTTAGTTTATAAACGCCAATACTCTTTTTGAAAATTTTGCTTAACACTTTGTACTTTACGATAATGCGGTTTTTTAAACTCAATTTTCTCCATTGGCTTTTATCAATGGCATTATTTAATATAGTGTTGCTCATTTCATCAGAAAGAATAAACTCTTTTGATAAGTTTTTCCAGCTTATATTCCCATAACCATTAAAGTTGTTTATTTTGTTTTTGTCGTGTATTATAGCAATCCACAAGCGCTTTTTTGTGTAGTACTTAATGCGTGTTTCATTTTTCCAATCGGTATGACTATTATGCCAAATGGTTTTAGGGTTGTTGTTTTCTTCAATTAAGCTTAAAAAAGGATTGAAAATATGCTCCTTTTTTCCGAGCATTATTTGAGGTTTTATTTGTAAGGAGTACCCTTTAATAACATCAATAACAAGATATTTTTGTGAATTAAATTGGCTTTGAATTTCACTAATAAAATCTTTGTGTATAGCATCGTCATTGTCAATTCTGGTTGAAATGATATGATTTTTGCCTTGTGACATTTTAGAAACTATAGTGTTTATTGAACTTTGAAATTTTGCCATACCATCAATATATTCCAATCGAATAAAGTCATGGTCTTTAACCAAATCATTCAGTATAGTTTTATAATCAGATTTTGTTGCTGTATCGGCAAAAATTAACCAAGTAAAGTTTTTGTTGGTTTGATTAACAACTGATGGTAGACAAAAACTTTTAAACAACCATATGCGTTGCTCCATCCAAGAGTCATTGAGCAATAACTCATTATTTTTTGTTGTGGTCCAATCAGGATTAGTAAGGTTAAATCTTGTGATTAAGAAATGCTCAAACATTGGTATTATAAGTTTAAGTAATTAAATGCTTTTTCAGCAAATGCATTATTAACTGTTCGACATTCTTCTAGAACTCCATCATAGGATTGAAGTTTGTTTAAATCGTCTTTATAGTTTGAAAAGGTTGAAATAACAGGTTGGTATTTAAAATCGTAAAACTTGGTTGAATTAGGAAACACCATAACTTTTTTATTGAACAATATTGCCCAATACATAGCATGGTAACTATCGGTTAAAACTATGTTTGATGAAGCTATAAACTCAACCATTGCTTCAAAAGTGGAGTTGTTTGCTATACTTTCAAAGTCTGAAAATTTTGAAATAACCTTTTTGTTTCTGAGTGTTTTTTGATGAAAAACAATACCAATTTCTCTGGTTTCGTCAAACGAAGTATCAAAAATAGGATGCATACAACTTACACAAGGTACCCATTCTTCAGTCCTGCCATAATCTCTAACACCAACTAAACCATAATTGCTAGGTGTAATATTGTATTTAATTTGTTTTCCGTAAAGTTTTGAGCTTTTGCTATTATGACCAACTCCCCAAAACACAATTTTTTTATCGGTTTGAGATAGTTTTTCAAGCATATTCATGTGCATGTTAAAACCTGGTCGGTTTAGCAATCCACCTCCTCCAATAATAAGAGCATTGTCACAAATAGTTTTGTGCCAATTGTCTCTAACGCTATCGTCATTATTTTTGTAATCAAACAAATCGAGAGCTTTTCCTTTTAGTTCATCAAAGTAATGATGAGGTGCACAGTAAAAGTCGCCAACATTGTTTGGGTCTAATCTATGTAGGTTAACAACATCGTTATTGTGTTGATACGGATTGGAAACTATTCGCTCAATAACTTCTTTTTTATTGCGCGCTCTCTCAAAGTGTGATAGTTTTTTCTTGAAAAAATTAAGGTAGCTCATACAATTGGCAAAGTAAATAAATTATATAAAAGTATTAAACACTTTATGATTATATGTTACTTTTATACTCTTATATAAAAATACGAAATTATTGAGCAGGTTTATGGGAATTACAATAGTATTGGCAGATAACTCAAAATTGAATAAGGAAAAAGTTCTTAAGGCAATTGATAATTTTGACCACGAAGGGAAATTAATAGGTTACGGTTCTAGAAATAAAATTAAAAAGATAACAATTGATGATGCAGAGTACAATATTAAGTCCTTTAAAAACCCTAATGTAGTTAACCAAATTGTCTATCGTTTTTTTAGAAAAAGTAAAGCTGAACGTTCTTTTTTATACGCAAAGCGTTTGCTTAAAATGGGTGTTTTAACACCAACTCCAGTGGCATTTGTAGAGTATAAATCTATTTTTACATTTGGAAGAAGCTATTACATTAGTGAGCAGTTAAAATATGATTTCACTATAAGAAAACTTATTGATGAGCCTAAATATGAAGATTACGAAAACATATTAAGACAGTTTACTCAATTTACCTATGACTTGCACGAAAAGGGAATTCATTTTTTAGATCATTCTCCAGGAAATACACTTATAAAAAAGACCAATTCTGGTTATGAGTTTTATTTAGTAGACCTAAACCGAATGGATTTTAAAACACTTAACTATCAAGAACGTTTAGCTAATTTTGCACGCTTGTCTCCAAAAGATTATATGTTAGATATAATAAGTGATGAGTATGCTAAACTAATGAATAAGCCTAATGATGAAGTTAGAGAGCGCATGTACTTTTATTCTCAAAAATTTTCTTCAGGGTTTAAAAAGAAAGAAGCTTTTAAAAAGAAATACTTTTTTTGGAGGAAGAAAAAACGCTAACGATTTTGCTTGTATAGGCTGCGTAGTTTTGAATACTTTAAAAAACGCGTATTGGCGGTTTGTACTGAAATGAAAAAACCATTAAAGCCATCTAAGAATCCAAGTTTTAAAAAGTAAGATTGAAAAAAAGCCCAAGTTGGATTAAAAAGTATTTTATATAAAGGTGCTTTTTTTCCTAATTTATAATAGGCTTCAGCCGAAATTGAGGTAAATAATTCTACTTTTTTATTGTACTCAGAGTAGGTGTTATAATTCCAATGCAGTATGTCTCCTTTTAAAAAACCTACCTTATTATTTTTATCAGTTAGGGCAATTCTATCATGCGGATTAATTCCAGACCATTTTGCTTTTCTTCGGTCAAAAACACGCAATTTTTTATCAGGATACCATGTCGTGTACTTTATCCATTGACCACAAAAACAATTTAAACGGTTGCTGTAATATCCATCATATTTCCAATTCGATTTTACATCTAAAATAGATTGTTGCAAATTATCAGATAGGGCTTCGTCACCATCAAGAGAAACAATGTAGTCATGTTTTGCTTGCGCAATAGCAAAGTTTTTTTGTTCGATATAGCCTAAAAACTTCTGTTCAATAAACCTTACGTTAAATTTTTCGCAAATAGCTTTAGTGTTGTCTGTCGAAAACGAATCTACAACTACTATTTCATCAACTACATTGCTTAACGATTGAAGGCATTCTTCAATTTTGCGTTCTTCGTTAAACGTAATTATTACACCAGATAGTTTTATCATTTAAAAAATATTGATGTTGTAAAAGTACGTATTTTGTAATTATTCAATAGCCATATCAATAGTTTTAAAACCCCTTTTTCAAAATATAATGTATACTATTTGCTTATATTTGCACCAATTAATTATATAAGAAAAACCCAATTAAATGGCATTTCCTAAAATAACAGTTATAATCGCTACGTACAATAAAACCGATTGGTTAGAGAAAGTACTTTATGGTTATAGTGTGCAAACCTATAAGGATTTTGATATTATAATTGCTGATGATGGCTCTACTCATGAAACCAAAGAGCTTATTGATAGGTTTAAAGCAGATTATCCTGTAGAAATCACTCATGCTTGGCATGAAGATAAAGGATATAGACGCCAAAAAATATTAAATGAAGCCATTGTAATGGCAAAAAACGAGTATATCCTATTTACTGATGGTGATTGTATTCCAAGAGAAGACTTTGTAGAAACGCATGCTAAATTTGCTGAACAAGGGTATTTCTTATCTGGTGGTTATTGCAAATTACCAATGGATATTAGCGAAACCATAGCTGAAGATGATATTAAATCAAAACGTTGTTTTGAAGTAAAATGGTTAAAATCTCAAGGAGAACTTAACTGGAAAAACAGGTTGAAGCTTTCTGCTAAAAATGGGTATGCTGATTTTATGGATAAGATAACACCAACAGGAGCAACATTTAATAACTGTAATTCTTCTGCTTGGAAAACCGATTTAATTGCCATTAACGGTTATGACGAACGCATGCAATATGGTGGTCCTGATAGAGAATTGGGAGAGCGCCTAGTTAATAATGGAATTAAAACAAAACAAATACGCTACAAAGCCATATGTTTACATTTGGATCATGCTAGAGGTTATAAAACACAAGAGTCTCTAGATCGTAATTTAGCCATTAGAGCTAAAGTGAAAAAAGAAAACTTAAAGTGGACTGAGTACGGAATTAAAAAAGGTTAATTTAAACGTTTTAAAAACGTTTTTAATTCCTCATCAAAATACGTTGGTTTAAATTGAGAATATAATTCTGTAGCTTTAGATTTTAATTCCTTAGGATGTTTTATGTTTAAATAAGGCTCTTGATTATAATCTTTTAAGTGAACCGAAACATGGGTTTTACCATCGTCAAACATATTCCAAGCTTCTTTTTTTATCCATGGAGAAAATATAGTAAACGTTGGAATGTGTAACGCTTTGGCCATATTAATTGCACCACCTTCGTTGCCTATTAAAGCATTGCAATGAGAAGTTATTGCTAAAAAATCTCTCAAGCTTTTTCCAAACACTTCAAAATAGATTTGCGTTTTGGTTTGAGCATTACACAACTCATAAATAGCTTTGGCGTCAGCTTCTTGCTTAGGGATATAATTAAATAATAGTTGAGCTTCAGGTTGCTCATTAACAATAGTATCTATCGTTTTTGCCATATACTCAAAAGGATATGTTTTGGAGCTACCACTTCCCAAAACACCTATCATGTATAAAGGTTTCTCTAAACTAATATCATGACCGAGTAAAAAGTCTCTAGCGTTTTGCTTTTCAGAATCAGTAAGATGAATTTTTGGTCTAACAATATGTAAAGGGTCAATTCCTAAAGGCGTTAATAATTGCAGTCTGTTTTCTATAGCTAATCCTGCATTAGTATCAGCTTTCAGTTTATTTTTAAAAAGATGATTGTAAATTAATGCGTTAGGACCTTTGTCTAATGAAATTCTGATTTTAGCTTTCGTAAAATAACTTATGATATTACTAGATATTTTAGAGTAAACATCTATTACAGCATCATAATGTTCCTTTTTTAGCTGTTTCGCAAATTGATATAGTTTTAGCTTGCTTTTTTCGAGTTCGGGTGTAAAAAAATGAAACTTATCAATAAAAGGATGGTTTTCAACAACAGGATAGGTGTGAGAGTTAATAACATAATGCACTTCAGCATCAGGGTATTTTTGCTTTATAGCCTCAAACAAAATGCTTGTTGCCAAAACATCACCTATCATTTTTTGTTGAATGATTAAAACTTTCAAACTTTAAGTTTTCTAAAAATCATTAGCAGAAACACTAACTCAGTTTAAATTTACACAGCAACGTCGTACTCTCTTAAAGCATCATTAAGAGAAGTTTTCTTGTCAGTACTTTCTTTACGCTTACCAATTATCAATGCACATGGCACTTGGTATTCGCCAGCAGCAAATTTTTTGGTGTAACTTCCAGGAATAACAACTGAACGTGCAGGAACAATACCTTTCATTTCAACAGGTTCATCTCCTGTAACATCAATAATTTTTGTACTCATAGTCAGTACAACATTAGCACCAAGTACAGCTTCTTTTTCAACACGAACGCCTTCAACAACTATACAACGACTACCAATAAATGCACCATCTTCAATAATTACAGGAGCAGCTTGTAAAGGTTCTAAAACTCCACCAATACCAACACCACCCGAAAGGTGAACGTTTTTTCCTATTTGAGCGCAACTACCCACTGTTGCCCAGGTGTCAACCATAGTGCCTTCATCAACATAAGCACCAATGTTTACATAACTAGGCATTAATATAGTGCCAGATGAAATATAAGCACCATGTCTTGCTACAGCATGTGGTACTACTCTTATGCCTTTTTCAGCGTAGTTACGTTTTAAAGGAATTTTATCATGAAACTCAAAAATACCAACTTCTAGCGTTTCCATTTGTTGAATAGGGAAATACAATACCACAGCTTTTTTAACCCATTCGTTAACTTGCCAACCGTTAGCGGTAGGTTCGGCAACTCTTAATTCTCCAGCGTCTAGTAAGTTAACTACTTTTCTAATGCTGTCAATTGTGTTTTGGTCTTTTAAAAGTGCTCTGTCTTCCCAAGCATTTTCAATAATGGTTTGTAATTCTGTCATTGGTATAATTTAAGTTTTAAACTAGCTACAAAGATAGTTCTATAATTTTAAGAGAAAAAAATAAAAATAATATGTGACCTATCCGTTTTGTGTGTGTCTTAAAAATGATTAATGAGTGGTTTTGTTTAGTTAGAGGGAAATTAAATCATCAGTTAATTAATAGCTAATTATTTTAATAACTCTTCCTTTTTATAAAGGGAGAGTTTTTTATTATGTTACCTTTGCAATCAATATGGCAAGAATTTTAGCAATAGATTTTGGTACTAAAAGAACAGGAATAGCTGTAACTGATGAGTTGCAAATTATAGCTTCTGGGTTAACAACTGTTGAAACTAAAGACTTGTTTGCTTTTTTAAAAGAGTATGTCTCTAATGAATCTGTAGAGCTATTTGTTATTGGAGAGCCTAAGCGTTTAAATAATGAAGCCTCTGAAAGTGAGGTAGCTATTAAACCATTTATTGATAAGATTATGAAGACTTTTCCTGATATACCATTTACAAGAGTTGATGAACGTTTTACTTCTAAAATGGCGTTTCAAACCATGATAGATAGTGGGTTAACTAAAAAACAACGAAAAAATAAAGCCTTAGTAGATGAAATTAGTGCTACAATAATACTTCAAAGTTATCTATATTCGAGATAAAATAGGGCTGTAAAGTGTATTTTATCAGTAAATTAAGGTATTTCAACTAAATTATTTTAGGCATTTGCTCCTGAGATATATGTTTGGCTTGGTAATTATTTAAAACCCCAAACTATGAAAAACAACTACTATTTATTTTTATTACTTATAATAGGCCTATTTGGTTTTAATAAAGTAAACGCGCAATCTTGCCCTCCAACAGGATTCTCTAATGGATCTTCATTGTATTTCTTTTATGACTCAGGAACTTCTCTATGTGAGAACAGACCAACTACTGTAAATGTAGGAGCTAGTGTTTTTACACTATCTAGTTGTGATGACGAGTATTCTATTTATGGATTAACATCTGGAGACCCAGTTGCTCCACCAAACACTTTTACTGCTGATTTTGGTTATGCAACTTGCGAATACACTGACGGAACACTTACTAACGAAACATTATCGATAAAACAAGTTGAAGCAATTTTTAATTCTTTAAGACTGTTTCCAAACCCAGTAACTACTGGAAATACATTAAACGTAAAGTTTCAATCTAATGTTTCGGCAAGTATTAATATATATTCAGTAACAGGAAAACTGGTTTTAGCTGAAAATACTGATAACTTAAGTGTAAAACCTTTAAGTATTTCTAATTTACCTAACGGTATTTATATGGTTCAAATTACATCTAATAATCTATCTATTTCAAAGAAGGTTGTAGTAATGAGATAAAAAAAAATCAAACTCAAATATTAGACTCCTTACCATGTAAGGAGTTTTTTTGTGCTTAAAAACTTCAAAAAAGGCATAAGAATTGTATTTTTGCATCCGAAAATAAGAATTTATGATTTTACCTATTGTTGCCTATGGCGATTCTGTTTTAAGAAAAAAAGCAGAAGAGATTACTAAAGATTATCCTAATCTTAATGAACTTATTGATAATATGTACGATACTATGTATGGTGCGTATGGTGTAGGTTTGGCAGCACCACAAATAGGGTTGCCAATACGTTTGTTCTTGGTAGATACTGAACCGTTTTCAGAAGATGAATCGCATACTGAAGAAGAAAAGCAACAATTAAAAGCTTTTAAACAAACTTTTATAAACGCTAAAATTTTAGAAGAAGAAGGTGATGAATGGGCTTTCAACGAAGGTTGCTTAAGTATTCCAGATGTAAGAGAAGATGTGTTTAGACAACCAAAAATAAAGATTCAGTATCAGGACGAAAATTTTGATACACATGTCAAAGAGTTTGATGGTTTAATTGCGAGAGTTATTCAGCATGAATACGACCATATTGAAGGTGTTTTATTTACTGATAAGTTATCGTCATTTAAAAAGCGACTTATAAAAGGAAAGCTAGCTAACATATCAAAAGGAAAAATAAAGATTGACTATAAAATGAAGTTTCCTTTAATGAAAAAGAAACGTTAATAGTTTTAATTCTTATTCACAAAAAATTATATTTGCCCACAACAAAAAAAGCCTGTTTAACACATGAGTTTAGATAAAATTCTTTCTATTTCCGGAAAACCTGGATTATTTAAAATAGTAACGCAAACACGTGGAGGATTAATTGCCGAATCATTAATTGATAAAAAAAGACTATCAGTTAACATACACAGTAATGTAAGTGTACTTAGTGAAATAGCTATTTATACACTATCAGAAGAATTGCCACTATACAAAGTGTTTCTTAAAATAAAAGAGAAAGAAAACGGGCAAACTACATCAGTAAGTCATAAAGATGGTAAAGATGCCTTAGAAGAATATTTCTTTGAAGTTTTACCAGACTATGACGAAGATAGAGTATATGCAA
Source organism: Gaetbulibacter sp. NE (assembly GCF_025548475.1). Lineage (NCBI taxonomy): Bacteria > Pseudomonadati > Bacteroidota > Flavobacteriia > Flavobacteriales > Flavobacteriaceae > Gaetbulibacter > Gaetbulibacter sp. NE. Next base: position 163,203 of record NZ_JAOQHY010000002.1, read on the forward strand.
GCGACATAAAAAAGATTGTACAATGGTACAATTTACTTCACCAACACAACCTGTTGGAAAACCTTGAAGCTCTTGAAGATTCAACTTCTGAAGAAGAAGAATAACAACTTACATTTTTTGGTTAATATGTTTTAATAAACATGTAGTAATACATGCTTTACTAAATAGCTATTAATCGTATTTTTGGGTCTTAATATTATCAAAACATGACAGATAAAACCCAACAATTAAAAGCATTTGAGCGTTTGTTAATCATTATGGATGAGTTGCGTGAGCAATGTCCGTGGGATAAAAAACAAACTATGGAATCCTTACGACACCTAACCATTGAAGAAGTTTATGAGTTAGGTGATGCTATTTTGGATAATGATTTAGATGAAGTAAAAAAGGAGCTAGGTGATGTGCTTTTACATATTGTATTTTATTCAAAAATAGGAAGCGAAACCAACCATTTTGATATTGCTGACGTTTGTAATAGCATTTGCGATAAGCTTATTGATCGTCATCCGCATATTTATGGAGATGTAAGTGTCGATAATGAAGAAGATGTAAAACGCAATTGGGAACAGTTAAAATTAAAAGAAGGAAAGAAAAGCGTATTAGAAGGTGTTCCAAGAAGTTTACCAGCAATGGTAAAAGCGAGTAGAGTACAAGATAAAGTTGCTGGAGTAGGTTTTGACTGGGAAGAGCCTCATCAAGTTTGGGAAAAAGTTGAGGAAGAAATCCAAGAATTGAAGCATGAAGTAGATAGTGGAAATAGAGAAAATATGGAGAATGAATTTGGAGATGTTTTATTTTCTTTAATAAACTATGCAAGGTTTTTAAAAATTAATCCTGAGAATGCTTTAGAGAAAACCAATAAAAAATTTATTAAAAGATTTCAGTATTTAGAAGAAAAAGCGAAGTCACTAAACAAAAGCTTACAGGACATGAGCCTAAGAGAAATGGACGTTTATTGGGAAGAAGCAAAAAAAATATAACTTTTTTTCACTTTGCGTGATCCAAACATGTAAGATAATACGTATATAATACAGATAGAAACTTGAAATTATAGTTTCATAATCATAAGTAGGTAGTCTTAATTATATTTTAAGCGGATGTGATTAAGATTCAAAATTTAGTTTAGTTAGGGGTCACAATCCTACCTGTTTTTAGCAGGTAGGATTTGATTTTTAATACATATCCTTAAGTTTTCTGAGCTTTTCTTCCCAAATGCTCAGATTGTTTTTATGGTTTTCAATATTGTTTAAAACATCTTTTACCATAGGATTGCTTTCGTCAACATTAGAGAAAAACTGAAGATTGTTTTCTAGCTGGTTGATTTCTCCTTTTACTTCGTCTATTTTTTTACGAATAAAATTATGTTCATTATCAAGAAGTCTAGTATCATCAGGTTGTGATAAGGCTTCAAGTTTATTTTCAAACTTAATCATTTCAATTTCGGTCTTATCCATTTTAAGTTTACCGAACATGTCATCCAAAGCCTTATTGAACTTTCCTTCAATATAACGTTTACTGTGAGGAACATTGCCTAATGATTTCCACTCGTCTATTTTAGCTTTTAAAGTTTCAATATCACTCTCTGGTGTTCCTGATAATTTTAAATCTTTTAAGGCTTCTAAAAACTTAGACTTCTTTTCATAGGCTTCAAATAATTCTTTATTAGCAGCATTACGCTCAGCATGAAGTTTATCGAAGTAATGATTGCAAGCAGCTTTAAACTTGTGCCAAATTTTGTCACTGTCTTTTCTTGGAACATGTCCAATTTTTTTCCAGTCACTTTGAATTTTCTTCATTAAAGGTGTTACAGTTTCAAAGTCTTCACTGTCCTTATTGTCTTCAGCAATTTTTATTAAGTCTAGCTTTTTCTGAAGATTATCATACTGTTCCTTTTTTAAGTTTTTATAAAAGGAATTTTTCTTTTTGTTAAAAGCTCTAACTGATGCTTTAAATTTTGCCCAAGTAGCTTCATTAACTTTAATTGGTACTTTTCCAGCATTAAAGAAATCTTGTCTTAAGGCTTCAATAGTTTTTATTTTCTTTTGCCATGCTTGATGCGTGTTGGCGTTGTCTTGAGCTACTGCATCAATCTTTGCGATAATTTCTTCTTTACGCTCTAAGTTAGCTTCATAGGCCTTATCTAAATCGGCATAATAAGCTTGTCGTTTATCATGTATGGTTTTAGTTGCATTACTAAATCGATCCCAAATGTCTTCTCGATGTTCTTTAGCAACAGGACCAAGGTCTTCTTTCCACATTTTATGTAGCACTTGCAATTCTCTAAACGCTCTGTTTACGTTGTCATCTTTTGCAAGTTCTTCAGCGCGCTCAATAATTTTAAGTTTTTGATCCAAGTTGTGTTTAAAATCCATATCCCTCAAATCACGATTGAGATGTAGGAAATCATAGAAAATCTCAACATGGTGATGGTACGTGTTCCAAGCATTATTGTACTTATCTCTTGGAATAGGACCAGCATTTCGCCATTCTTCTTGTAGTTCTTTAAAGTGCTTGTATGTTGTGTTTATATTTTCTTCAACATTAATAAGTCCTTTAATCTCCTCAATAATTCTTAAACGATTTTCAAGGTTAGATTTTAAACTGCTTTCTAGATTTTTGTAGTAAGCGTTTAGGTTACTTTTATACTCTTTATAAAGTGAATTGAACTCTTTTTTTGTTGGAGTAGAGTACTTGAAATCTATTTCATTACCACCATCGTTAATGAATTCTTCTTTTTTCTCTTCAAGAAGTTCACTGAATTTAGCATTGAATTCAGATCTTATCTCATCAACATGAGATTTTATAGTTTGAACTTTTTGTTGTTTAAGTAAACTGTCAAATTCTTTTACCAACTGCTCCATTGACATGGCGTGGTAGTCTTTTTCTTCTAGTGTGTGTCTTTCACTATTGCTTTCATCTTCAGCGTCTTCGGCATTAGACTCGTCAATTTCATCTACATGAGAGTTGGGTTTTTCTTCAACAGTCTCAGTTTTGGTCTCTTCATTAGTTTCAACCTGTTCTGAAGTAGAATTAGTATTCTCATCAGTTGTTGGGTTTTCTAATGACGTAGCATCTTGAGTTGTTTCAGCTCCAGTACTTTCAGTAGCTTGGTTTGCAGTAGCTTTTGTTTCTTCGTTTCCATCTGCATTTTGCAGGTTATCTTTCTCTGACATTTTACAATGTTTTTAGTTCTAAATACTTAAAAAGCTAATATACTAACAAGTCACTGAATTACAAAAAGGAATAGAAATTTTGGTACTTTATTTAAGATTCCAAATTTTCCAAGCTTTTTCGGCTTGTAGCTCTAGCATTTTATAGCCATTACAAGTTTGTGCACCTTTTATGTCACCACAAGTTAAAAACTTTGTTTGATCAGGATTGTAGATTAAATCGTAAAGTATGTGGTTAGATGTGATGCCATCGTAAGGAATATCAGGACATGTGTTAACGTCTGGATAAGTTCCAACAGGAGTACAGTTAATGATAATTGAGTATGAGCTTATGATTTGATCGGTTAAATCTGAATACAAAAATTTAACTCCAGATTTTGGAGTTCTAGACACATAATCAAAATCTATTTTTAATTTTTTAAGCGTGTATGCTATAGCTTTTGAAGCTCCACCTGTTCCTAAAATTAAAGCAGAAGTATGATGAGGTTTTAATAAAGGTTGTAACGATTTTTTGAATCCGTAATAATCCGTGTTGTAGCCTTTAAGTTTTCCTTTAGGAGAAATTCTTATAGTATTTACAGCTCCAATTTTTTTCGCTCTTTTGTTAATATCGTCTAATAGAGGAATTACAGCCTCTTTGTAAGGTATAGTTACGTTTAATCCTACTAACTTTTTATTGGAAGCAATAATATCTTTTAATTCAGAAATTGCTTTGATGTCAAAATTTTCGTATTCAAACGGAAGTTGTTCATTTTCAAATTTTTCAGTGAAATATTTTTTGGAAAATGAATAGGAGATATTCTTACCTACTAATCCTAATTTATGCATTTATCTTTCTGGTTTTTTGTCCGTACCATTCCAACGCCAAAACTATTAAAATTCCTATTAAAACAAACAAAATTGCAATGTATGTTTCGTTGTTAAGTTCAGGAATAAATCGTGTGTAGTTTTCTATAATTTTTTGTCCAGTAGAATCTAAAATAAAATTACCTGAAGTGTTTTGTTTGTAAACAATCTCTTTCCAAGGCCAAACAACACCAAGAGAGCCAATAATAAAACCAATTATTGTTGCTGTGGTAATGCTTTTATAATGTTTTAAAATGTAATTAAGTATGTGCGAAAATGTTACTAATCCAGTAACTGAACCTAAAGTGAACACACCTAAAACTTTTAGCATTCTTATTCTATTTGCATCGTGAACAAACTCAAAATTGCCGCTAAAAATTTCAGAAAAAGTATCATATAACGCATTAACGGAGTCCACTAGAAGTAATACGTAATTTCCTAAGAGAATTAATATGAAAGAGCCAGAAAATCCAGGAAGTGTCATTCCTGAAACGCTAATGATTCCACAAAAAAATACAAACCACAGATTGTCATTTTCTTTAGCAGGATCTAAAAAACTAATACCAACACCTAAGGCAATACCTACAATTAAAGAGAGTATTGTTTTATAATTCCAGTCTTTAAAATCTTTGTTTATGTAATAAATGGAGCCAATAATCATCCCAAAAAACAAACTCCATACAAAAAGCTGATAATGCTCCAGGAAGTAATCCAATATTTTAGATACGCTAAAATAACTTACCAACATCCCAAAAAGGAGTAAGGTAAGAAACCGACCGTTTATGTAATTGTAAAAACTCTTAAACCTACCGTTGAATAAAAGTTTAAAAGCTGTTTTGTTTACCTTTTGAAGTGAGTATATAAACTCTTCATAAAACCCTGCAACAAAAGCAACCACACCACCAGATACTCCAGGAACCTTATTTGCGGCTCCCATTGCTAGTCCTTTAATGACCAGAAAGAGTTTGTCTTTAAAAGTTCTGGTGCTTTGCATTGTTATTGTTTTTTAGAACCTAACTTTTCAAGTATAAAAATTGTAGAAAAACCTACAATCATTAAAACAATGGCAATTGCTAATTTAGGATCTCCATCAAAGTTAAAAGGAGATATGCTTTCTTCTAATAAAGGAATTTGTTCTCCTTTAGAGTTTGTACGCCATGTTAGCACTTTTTTCCAAGGCCAAATTTTGTTTAAAGACCCAAAAATAAAACCAGTAAGAATAGCTAATGTGATATTGTGGTAGTTTTTGAACAACCACTTTAAAACGCGACTAAAACTCAATAAACCAACAACTGCACCAACAGCAAAAATTAGTATTTTTTTTATATCAAAGTCATGCAAAGCATCACTTAAGGTTTTGTATGCTCCAAGAATAACAAGAATGAATGAACCCGAAATACCTGGTAAAATCATAGCGCAAATAGCAATAGCTCCAGCAAAAAATAAAAACAAAGGATTGTCATTATTAGCCATTGAAGGTAGTGTTGTAATATAATAGGCGATTAAGGCTCCAGCTATTAGAGAAATAATAACTGCTAAATTCCATTTTTGTATTTGCTTACCTACAAAGAAGATACTAGCTACAATTAACCCAAAAAAGAACGACCAAATTAAAATAGGATGATTTTCTATAAGGTATTTGGCTAATCGCATAAAGGACACAAAACTAATAACAATACCAGTTAATAGTGCCACCAAAAAGTTACCATTAAGCTGAGTCCAAAAGGCTTTAAAACCTTCTTTTCTAAGAGTTGTAATTAAAGATAAGTTAACGTTGCTAATTGTGGTAATTAGTTCTTCGTAAATACCAGAAATAAAGGCTATTGTTCCGCCAGAAACTCCAGGAACTGCATCTGCTGCTCCCATGGCAATACCTTTAAGTGAAAGGATGAAATAATCTAAAAAGCGTCTTTGCATTTGTTATTTTAAAAATAAGAAACGTAAAGGTATGGAATTTTCGCTTTAAGCCTTTTTAGAATTTGAAATAATCTCTTTTACAGAAATTTTATTATAAACTTTCGGGAAAAGTTCTTCTAGTATGTAATAAAACTCATCGTCTAGCAACAAGCCATTTTTTAAATGGTAATGCGCTTTTTCTGATTCGTGTAAGGTAAAATATAAACCAGCTAATCTAAACTCAATTTCAGGTGTTTCAGGATAGAATTCTGCAGCTTGAATTAAGTTGTAAATAGAAGCTTCAAACTCACCTAAGCTGATTAGAATATCAGACCTAGATAACCAAGTTTGAAGTTCATAATTGCCAAGTTCTAATGTTTTTTTGTAGCCTCTTTCAGCTTCTTCCAAAAAGTTTAACTGATGATTGATTTGTGCATACAGTTTCCAGTAAATCACATTTTCACAATCAATATTTATTGCTTTGTTGATGTAATAAAGCGCTTTTTGGAAATTTCGTTTCTTATTATAAAACTTAGTAATGGCAATCCATCCTTTATCTAAAAGCGGATCTTCGTGTACAGTTTTGTAAAAATATTGAACCGCTAAGTCGTCATTGCCTAATTTTTCATAACAATGACCAATTCTTAACAGGGCAAATGATGTAGGCTCGTCAAGTGCTAAGGTGATTTTATAATTTTCAATAGCATTATTGTACTGTTGTTGCTTTTCTAAAACTTTTCCTTTTTCAAGATAAGCACCTACAAAGGTATCGTCTGATATTATAGCAAAGTCAAATGCTGCTAATGCTTTTTTATAGTCTTTAATTGCAAAGTATTGTTTACCTAATTGATGCCATGCAACTTCGCAATAAGGATTGCTGTCTAAATATTGAGTTAAGAAGTTGATAGCTTCTTCGTTTTGGTCAAGAAAATCAAAACAATAAATAATATTATACAAAGCAGAGTAATCGTACATGTCTAATTCAAGGCACTTGATAAAATACTCTTTTGCTTCTTCAAACTTATCCAAAAACAAGTATTCCATACCAATGAGTGCGTATAAATCGGAATCATCCTCGTCATTATTACTCAGTTTTAAAGCAATCTTTAACGTGTTGATTGCCATTTCGTGTTCATCTCTTTTAGAGAGAACATTTGCTTTTTGAACATAAATTTCTTCGTTAGAAGGTTCTATTTCATAAAGTTCATCAAGAATTTTGTCAGCATGTTCTAGCTTGTTTTCAATAACATAAATCTCAACCTGAAAAAGTTTAAGGTTAACTGACGTTGGATGTTGCTCTAACCCTAATTTGATGGCCTTTTTTGCGAGGGCAATTTTACCAATTTCCAGATAGTGCTGGATTATGTTTTCAAACTCATTTGAATCAAAAAACAACACATTGTTGGTTTTTAGCATTGACTCAAATCTTGTAAGCGATAAGTTGTTTTCGTCACTGCGACTGAACTCCATAGGCAGGTATAATTGTTACTTGTAATAAATTTACTGTTCTATTGACGCAATTGAAGTTTTTGCGATGAATGTTTTTAACAAATTAATTAACAGGTGAATTTTTATTTTATGTAAATGGGTTTTATTTGCTTTATATCAGTGTTTTAGGTAGTGTTTTTAGAGCAAATAAGATTAAGAAATTGAGTCTAAAACTTTAAGTATTATGTCACAACCTTTAATAATTTCTTCGTTTGAAATGGTTAATGGAGGCGTAATCCTGATGGCTTTTGGCTCAAAAAGTAACCAAAAAAGTATTAATCCTTCGTCTTGACACTTTAAAATAACTTCATTTGTTATGTCTGCAGAAGGTGTCATTGCAGCTAGCATTAATCCTTTTCCTCTTATTTCTTTTATTAAAGGATGCTTTAGTTTTTTACGTATTAATTGCTCTTTTTCTAAAGCTTCAGTCATTAAATTACTTTCAGTAATTTCTTTTACTGTAGCTAAAGCTGAAGCTGCAATTACTGGATGTCCTCCAAATGTAGTGATGTGTCCTAGTTTTGGGTTTTCAGTTAAATTAGACATCATGTCTTTAGAAGCTGTAAATGCACCAATAGGCATTCCACCACCAAGGCCTTTACCTGTAACCAAAATATCAGGAACACAGTTGTAGTGTTCAAAACCAAATAGTTTTCCTGTTCTGCCAAAACCAGGTTGGATTTCGTCTAATATCAAAACAGCACCAACAGCTTTACACTTCGCTTTCACCTTTTGTAAGTAATCATTGATAGGTTCAATAAAACCTGCACCTCCTTGTATGGTTTCTAAAATTACTGCTGCAGTTTTTGTGGTAATTGTATTGATGTCAACTTCGTTATTGAATTCAATAAAATGGATATCAGGTAGTAAAGGTCTAAACGCTTGCTTGCGTTCTTCGTAACCCATAACACTCATGGAACCCATAGTATTGCCATGATAAGCATGTTTTGCAGCTATTATTTGACTTCTACCTGTAAAACGTTTGGCTAGTTTTAAAGCGCCTTCAATAGCTTCGGTACCAGAGTTTGTTAAATACGTTGTTTCAAGTGACTTAGGTAAATGTTTAGCTAAAAGTTTAGCAAGTTCTACTGCTGGTTCTTGAATGTATTCGCCATAAACCATAACATGCATATATTTATCCAGTTGATTTTTTATGGCGTTAACAACTTTTGGGTGATTGTGACCTAAGCTATTTGCTGAAACACCAGCTACAAAATCTAAATATGCTTTATTGTTTGAATCATAAATATAACTACCATTAGCATGAGAAATTTCCATAGCTAAAGGATGTGGACTCGTTTGCGCTTGGTATGTGAAAAAATCTGATTTCATGTTATTGCTTATCCTTTTTAGGCTTAACCACCTTTTTTAGAGGTGTGTTTTGAGTTTTAATGGAATCTCTTTTTTGCAATACTTGTTTAGGAATATTACGAGCAGCTTTGTTTACTTTTTTAGGGTCTTCGCTTTCAGCTTCGTCAACTCGGTCTAACAATGCTTCATCAAAAAACTCTTCTTCAGGAACAAACTCTCCTAGTCCTTTTATGATAGGAAGTTCTAGTGGTGGATCGTCTTTAAAAAGGTCTTCAACACTAGTTGGACGTTCTTCTTCTCGCCAATCAAAGCCTCTAAGTCGTCTAGCATTTTCAGGGAATTGAGACTCAGGAAATAAGTCTCCATCAACCTGATTGATTAGTCTAATTTCATTGATAGTATTATCTGAAATTTGAATATTGATACTACCAGACTTTGACTTGTTTATTCCAATAAGTTCATTTTCTCCATCTCTAGAGAAATAGATGATTTCAGCATTTTTTATGATATCAACATTATATAATTCGTTATTTTTAAACAAGCCATATAGTTTTTGCCCCTTAATTTGATTAAATCCTGTGCCTAAAGTGTCTTTACTTATTAAAAAGGCATTGTCAAATACTTTTAAGGAATCTAGTTCTTCGGTTTCAGTGTTTGAAATTAAGTGAATGGTGTCTCCACTCATTTGATTACCTAAGTTCCATAATATAGGTTTGCGCTTAGTAGCAAAAGCATCGGTTGATGAAAAGCGTGATAAATTGATAAGCTCGGTCAAACCTGTTTTATGGTCAGCATGAATAGAATCTGCTTTTCCACTTAAATCGCTTTTGTAAATTTTAGCATTATAATAAGCTCTTGTAATTCGATGTTCGGGTTTACCAGTAACCATAAGCGTGTCACTGTGTATGTAAATGGAATCGTTTTCTTGTACTGTAATAGCTAAAGCACGTTTGGTGATGAACACAGAGTCTTTTTCTCTAAATACTTCGGCATAATGTCCTTTAATGATACTTTTATTTGTGGTATCTGTAACTTTTATGTTATTGGTTGCAGAAGCAAAACTTCGGTTTCGATCAAAGAACATACTATCACCTTCAAAAATTCGATTCTCATAATCTATTCTTGATTTTTTTACGAAATAACCAACATCATTATTGGTGTCATAAAATCCTCTTTCGCAATAAATGTTTGAAGCTTCACCTTTAATGGTTGTTGGACCATAAAGGTAAGCGTGACCACTTTCAGAATAAAAATCTAATTGGTTGGAATTAATTGTATAATCAGGATTAACCAATACCACGTCTTTTAAAAAACGGTATTTTTTGCTGTCCATGTAATAACGACCAATTTGACTAGTAATAGTACCAGAAGAGTCTCTAACCACTTTTCCTTTGCTCTTATAATAAGCTTGTTGTTTTGCTCGATCAAAAAAGAGCGTGTCAGTTGTTAAGGTAGATTGCGGTTCGGTAAGTACAACGTCTCCACTGGCAAAAGCTAGTTTTGTAGTTCCGCTATATTCAACATACTTAGCAGTCATGTTTATAGTATCTCCTTGCTGCATTCTTACATTACTGAATGCTTCAATAAAGTTTTCGTTTTTATAATAAATGGCTTTATCACACCACATGTTTACACCATCATGAGTGACATGAATTTGTTGCTGGTCATTTCTTACAAATGTTGCAATGTCTTTACCAACAGTAGAATCAGCAACCATAAAACCAGCATGCTCAATTTGTATTCTTTTACCTTCTTGAGCATAACTTTTAGTGACTACAAAAAGTATAAGTATAGTGTAATAGAGTAGGTTGTGTATTTTCAAGATAAAATTAATTTTTTTCAAAAATAACTATATTCTAAAGGCTTTCGTATGTGTTAACACATTTTTTAACAGAAAAAAGCCTGCTTAAAAATAATGAGCAGGCTTAGTATTTAGGTTTGTAAATTACTTTCTTACAATGGTTTGTTTTCTGTCAGGTCCTACCGAAACAATTGTGATAGGAAGTTCAAGTTCTTTTTCTAAGAAAGCGATGTAATTATTAAGTTGTTTTGGCATTTGAGAAGCTTCAGTCATTTCTGTTAAGTCTTCATTCCAACCGTCAAACTCTGTGTATACAGGCGTTACATTTTTCTCTTCAATATTAAACGGTAAGTGATGTATGGTTTCACCTTTATAGTTATAGGCAGTACATACCTTTAACGATTTAAACCCAGAAAGTACATCGCCTTTCATCATGATAAGTTGCGTAACACCATTTACTTGACATGCATAGCGTAATGCTACCAAATCTAACCATCCGCAACGACGTGGACGACCAGTTGTTGCTCCAAACTCATGACCAACTTTAGCCATAGTTTCTCCATCTTGATCAAATAATTCAGTAGGGAATGGTCCAGAACCCACACGAGTAGTGTAAGCTTTAAAGATACCATACACTTCACCAATTTTATTAGGAGCAATTCCAAGTCCAGTACAAGCACCAGCAGCTGTAGTGTTACTAGAAGTTACAAATGGATAGGTTCCAAAATCGATATCTAAAAGCGAACCTTGAGCACCTTCGGCTAAAATAGATTTGTCCGATTTTTGTGCTTGGTGTAAGTACTCTTCAGAATCTATAAACTGAAGTGTTTTTAAGGTTTCTATAGCATCAAAAAATTCAGTTTCAAGTTCTTTTAAATCGTACTGAATGTCAACATTATAAAATGCTATCATAGCTTCGTGCTTATCTGCAAGAGCTCTATATTTTTCTTTCCAATCGGCAAGTTCTATATCACCAACTCTTATACCATTTCTTCCGGTTTTGTCCATATAAGTTGGACCAATACCTTTAAGGGTTGAGCCTATTTTAGCTTTTCCTTTTGAAGCTTCGCTTGCAGCATCTAATAAACGATGCGTAGGCAGTATAATGTGAGCTTTTCTAGAAATAAGAAGTGATGCTTTGTAGTCCACATCTTGTTCTGCTAATTTATCAAGCTCTTTTTTGAAGATTACAGGGTCAATAACTACACCATTACCAACTACATTTGCAGTATCGTTATGAAAAATACCAGAAGGTATTGTGTGTAATACATGTTTTTTACCATTAAATACCAATGTATGTCCAGCATTTGGACCACCTTGAAATCTTGCAATAATATCGTATTTGGAGGTGAGAACATCAACAATTTTTCCTTTGCCTTCGTCTCCCCATTGTAAACCTAGTAGTAAATCTACTGCCATTATAATTTAGTTAGTGTTATTTGTTTTTAGTTCCGTAAAAATAAAGTGAGTGATTGTTGATTTTTATATCAAAAACTTCTTCGATGGTTTTTTTGATAGATTGAATTCTTGGGTCGCAAAACTCAATAACCTCACCAGTGTCAGTTAAAATAACATGATCGTGTTGTTTGTCGAAGTAAGATTTTTCATAATGTGCTTGGTTTTGACCAAATTGGTGTTTTCTTACCAATCCACACTCTAAAAGGATTTCTATAGTATTGTATAGTGTAGCACGACTTACACGATAGTTTTTATTTTTCATTTTGATGTATAGAGATTCAATATCAAAATGTTCTTCACTATCGTAAATTTCCTGAAGTATAGCATAACGCTCAGGAGTTTTTCTGTGTCCTTTTTCTTCTAAGAAAGCCGTAAAAACGTTCTTTACGATTTCTTGATTACTTTGTTCTGTCTTTACACTCATAATAAGTTGCAAATTTACACATTTTTTACACTCTAGTAACCTTATCTATACCATTAATTTTTTTAAGGTTATCCATAAGTTTTTTTAACATGGAATTGTTTTTAACTACAACGTTGATTTTTCCTGTGAAAACACCATCGTCACTTTGAAAACTAATACTCTTCATGTTAACGTGCATATTTGAAGAAATAATTTTTGTAATGTTATTTACCAATCCTAAATTATCAATACCAGATAATTTTATTTGAGCTGAAAATTCTTGTTGTGAAGAATCTATCCATTTTGCCTGAATAATTCTGTAGGCATAATTAGATTGTAAACTCAAGGCATTTGGGCAATTCTTTTTATGGATTTTTATACCTTCATTAATAGTTAAAAATCCAAATACAGGATCTCCTGGAATAGGATTACAACAGTTAGCTAACTTATAGTCTAGTTTTTCTTCTTCTTTACCAAAAACTAATAAATCATACTTTGAGGTAATCTCATCTTTTTCTATCTCTTCCTTAGAGATATTTTGCCTTCTAGAGATTTTATTTTTGATAAAGCTAACTAAAGCATTGCTTCTAGATGAAGCAAAGTCCTTAAGCATACTATTATCAATAGTGCCAATACCAACACGATAAAATAAATCTAAGCTTGTTTTTAGCTTAAAGTAAACAACCATGTCGTTTACAGCCTTTTCATCAAGGTTTATTTTAAGCTGCTTTAGTTTTCGTTTTAAAATCTCTTTACCGTCTTCAGCAATTGTTTTTTTCTCGTCTTTTAACGACCCTTTAATTTTGCTTCGTGCTCTTGCAGTAGTAGCATAGTCTAACCAGTTGGAGTTAGGTTTGGCATTTTCGGATGTTAAAATTTCAACTTGGTCACCACTTTGCAATTCTTGACTCAAAGGCACCAGTTTGCCATTTACTTTAGCTCCTCTTGTTTTCATACCTATTTCGGTATGGATACTAAAGGCAAAATCTAAAGGTGTTGCGCCTTTTGGTAACGATTTTAAATCTCCTTTAGGCGAGAAGACATAAATTTCTTTTGAATATAGGTTGAGCTTAAACTGTTCAACAAAATCAACAGCATTGGTTTCGTTAGTTTCTAATGCTTCTTGTAGTTTATTTATCCAGGTGTCTAGAGCATCTTCGGTATTACCTTGTTTGTATTTGTAGTGTGCTGCATAGCCTTTTTCGGCGATTTCGTTCATGCGCTCACTACGAATTTGAACTTCTACCCAACGTCCTTTAGGTCCCATAACCGTTATGTGCAACGCTTCGTAACCAGTAGATTTTGGAGAGGATATCCAATCTCTTAATCGGGTTGGGTTGGGTGTGAAGTGGTCTGTAACTATAGAGTAGATTTTCCAAGCTAGGAATTTTTCATTAGCGACATCAGACTTGTAAATGATACGAACAGCAAATTTGTCATATACTTCATCAAAGGTGACACCTTGTTTTATCATTTTTCTACGAATAGAATAAATAGATTTTGGTCGACCTTTAATGTCGTAATTTAAGCCTTCAGCATCTAAAGCATCTTTAATGGTTTTAGAAAAGGTTTCAATGTATTTGTCTTGCTCTTCTTTACTTTCCTTTATTTTATCATGAATATCTCGATAAACTTCAGGCTCGGTATATTTTAAACCAAGGTCTTCTAGTTCGGTTTTTATGTTATAAAGCCCAATTCTATGTGCTAATGGTGCATAGATGTAGAGTGTTTCAGAAGCTATTTTTTCTTGTTTATCACGTCTCATCGCATCCATGGTTTGCATGTTATGAAGACGGTCGGCTATTTTGATAATGATAACTCTAATGTCGTCATTGAGTGTTAATAGCATTTTACGGAAATTTTCCGCTTGGGTGGAGACATCGGTTTCTTTACTTAGCGACGAAATTTTAGTAAGTCCGTCAACAATACGTGCTACAGTTTCTCCAAATAATTGTTCGATGTCATTTTTGGTATAATCCTCATTGTCTTCAACAACATCATGGAGCAGAGCAGCAGCAATAGAGATAGCATCCAAGCCTATTTCTGAAGCGACAATTTTTGCTACAGCTATAGGATGAAAAATATAGGCTTCACCAGATTTTCTACGTTGATCTTTGTGCGCATCAACAGCTACATCAAACGCATGACGGATTAATTTTTTATCGTCATTGGTTAATGTCTGGTAACTTACTTTAAGGAGTTCTTTGTAAGCTTTAGCAATGGCTGCATTTTCTTTTTCTATCTCAACTTCTGTCATAAAACTAAAGTACGCATTAGAAATTTAATGTGCAATTGCTTTTTATGGTTTTATTTAATGGAAAACAGTTGCCAAATCTGTTAAAAATAAATGCTATTTAACCCAATAAATTTCGCATGCGTTGTAACAGTGTTGGGTGTGAATAATGCACAAATACGTAAGCTTTGTGAGGTGTTAAATTGCTAAGGCTGTTTTTGTTTAGTTTTTTTAAAGCTGTGATAAGCGGTAGCGCTTTATAAGTGTTTTTTGCGTAATCATCAGCTTGATATTCAAACTGTCTTGACAGCCAATTCATTACCAGTCCTGTGATTTCAGAAATAGGAGCGTAGAGTAGTCCAAAAGCAACTAAACCAACATGAAAACTGTGTGTGCTTACGCCTAAGGCATTAGAAAGTAATGGATTTGTTATAAAAATGGAAAGCACATACAAAGTAAGTCCTGTAAGTAGTACTGAAGCTACTAAGTTGTAAATAATGTGTTTTCTTTTGTAATGACCTACTTCATGAGCTAAAACTGCTACAATTTCCTCTTCTTCCAAATCATTGATTAAGGTATCATATAGTGTAACTCTTTTTTCATTTCCAAAACCCGAAAAGTAAGCGTTTGCTTTTGTGCTACGTTTTGAACCGTCAATCACAAATATTTTTTCAAGATTAAACCCAACCGATTGAGCATATTCTGAAATTTTATGACGTAAAGAGCTTTCTTCTAAAGGAGTTTGTTTGTTGAATAGTGGTACAATAAGCTTAGCATAAAACATATTCATAAATACCGAGAATATCGTTATGATAGCCCAAGCGTATAACCAAAAATGTTGTTGGGTAAGTTGAAATATGTAAATGATGAGAGCTAAAATTCCACCACCAATAACAGCCATCATTAATACCCCTTTTACTTTGTCTAGAATAAATGTCTTTATGGTAGTTTTATTGAAGCCAAAACGCTCTTCAATCACAAAAGTCTTATAGTAAGAAAATGGAGTAGATAGGATATCACTTCCAAACATGATTATACCAAAAAACACCAAAGCGATTACAATTGAGTTATCGCTGAACCGTCTTGCTAAAACATCAACATATTCGAAACCACCAAAACAAATAAAAGCCAATGTTAAAGCCACCGAAAAAGTTGAACTCCAAACACCAAACTTATAATTGGTGAGTTTGTAGGCTTGCGATTTTTTATATTCAGCGTCATCATAAACATCTTTAAGCTCGTTTGGTATAGCATCGTTAAAATGTTTTGCGTTAAGCGCATCTAGGATTTTATCAATAATAAAATTTACAATGATTATTGCTATTATAATATAAAATAGAGTAGTGGCAGTCATATTAGAATTAATAATTAGTAATGATTGATTATTAATAGTTAATTATAATTAGTCTTCTTTAGAAGATTGAATTATTTTAAATAAAATTTTCAAAATACTTGAGAGTTCAGGTTCAAGTTTGTTATAATCTTCTTTTGAAATGTAATTTGTGTCTTTCAAAAGTCTTAACCAATAATGGGTTTCTCTGGCTTCCTTGTAAGAAATTGACATTTTTGCTCTGAAGTCTTTTTTTGAAATACCTCCAATAGCTTCTTCAACATTAGCACCAATAGATGTTCCGGACTTTAAAAGTTGTTTTGACAAAATGTATTCATTTTGTGACATTAACTTTTTACTTAAAAGAACGATTGATACCGCAAAAGTATATGATTTAGTAACTATTAAGTTGTCTTTCATTTATTAACGATTAATTGTACATCATTAATTATTCATTGATAAGCCTTTGGCGAACAGCTTCAAAAATAAGTATTCCTGCAGCAACAGACACATTCATAGAGTCAATTTCACCTTGCATAGGAATGATAATGTTATGTGTAGACTCTTGCAACCATTCGTCACTTAATCCAGTCGCTTCAGTACCTACAACTATAGCAGTAGGTAATGTATAATCTTGTGTGTGATAGTTTACAGAAGCTTGTAGTGCAGCACAAAAAATGTTAATGCGATGTTGTTTTAAAAACGAAACGATATCTTTTGTTGAGCCTGTAGCCACTTGCTTGGTAAATACACAGCCAACGCTAGAGCGAATAATATTAGGGTTGTATAAATCGGTTTTTGGGTTTGCAATAATTACAGCATCTACATTAGCAGCATCAGCAGTACGCAATAAAGCACCAATGTTACCTGGTTTTTCAGGAGCTTCGGCTACTAAAATCAAAGGGTTTTCACTTTTAAAGATAATATCATCTAAAAGATGTGATTTTGTTTTGGCAACAGCAATAATCCCTTCGGTTGTGTCTCTATGTGCAATTTTTTGAAATACATCTTTAGAAATTTCAATACGCTTAATGTTTGATGGTATTAATGAAGATAGTTCTTCTTCTGAAATCAATTCAGAATAAAACAAAACGGTATCCACGTCATAATTGCCTTTAAGTGCTAAAGATAATTCTCGTTTGCCTTCAATAAGAAACAATCCAGACTTTTTACGCTCGCGCGATTTGTCTTTTAACTGAACAAGTTGTTTAATGTAAGGATTTTGTATGCTTGTAATTTCTTTTATCATAACCAGACAAAAGTAGCCATTTTAGTCGATAATTTTATTGTAACGAATGTCTATTGAACAAAAAAGCGAACCATTTGGTTCGCTTTAAGTTATTCTTGATTTTTGAATTTATTGGAGTAGCGTTTCCACAATTTAGTTTGATGACTTTCTAAACTCACATCGCGACCATCAATAAAAGCGTGTGTTAAAACATTTGTACGCATATCTAATGCATCACCTTCGCTAATAAAAAGTGTAGCACTTTTGCCTTCTTCTAAAGAGCCATATTGATCATCAATACCTAAAACTTTAGCAGTATTAAGTGTTATCATTTGTAATGCTTGCTCTTTTGTTACGCCATGAGCAACAGCTGTTCCTGCTAAAAACGGAAGATTTCTAGCATTCATACGCTCCATACTACCACTACTTTCTAAAGCAACTGTAACACCTTTGTCTGTTAATAGTTTTGCTAATTTATAAGGTAAATCGTAATCGTCATCTTCATTACTAGGTGTTTTATGAAGACGTTGTACTAAAACCGGAATATTGTTTTGCTTCAGTAAATCGGCTACTTTATAAGCTGAATAACCTCCAACAATAACCATGTGTTTAATACCATTTTTGTTTTTGAAGTTGATAACATCATTAATTCCTTTTTCGTCATCTACATTTACATATAGTTTTTTAGAACCATCAAAAATACCTTTAAGTGCTTCAAAAGGTAAGTTTGTGATTTTTTTGTCTCCATTGTTATAGGCTTTAGATTGGTCTAAATAATCTTGGAGTTCATTAACTTGCTTTGAGTAGTTTTCGTTAGGTTTTAAACCAGGATCTTCTCCACGCCACCAACGACCTCTAGAAAAACTATTAGGCCAATTAACATGAATGCCATCGTCAACTTTTATAGCAGCATCTTCCCAGTTCCAAGCGTCAAATTGAACGATAGACGATGTTCCTGAAATAGTACCACCTCTTGGTGTTATTTGTCCTATAAGCACTCCGTTTGGACGCATACTTTCAACCACTTTGGATTCTGAATTATAGGCAATTAAACTTCTAATGTGTGGTTTGTAAGTTCCAATTTCGGCATCGTCATCAGTTGCTCTAACTGCATCAATTTCTACTAATCCTAAAGTAGTGTTAGGTACTATAAATCCTGGATACACATGCTTACCTTCGGCATTTATGGTTTCCATGTTAGTGATATTGATTTTTACAATTCCAGCATCGGCAACTGTAAGTAATTTACCATCTTTAATTATGATAATACTGTTATCGATAACGTCACCATTACCAATATGAGCTGTAGCTCCTACAATAGCAATGTCTTTAGTTTGCTTTGGAGCAGGTGTTTGTTGTGCTATTGCTGATGAAAAGCATAACACTAATAACACTATAAGGGTTTGTTTAATTTGTTTCATAATACTGTTTTTTTAGTGTTCATGGTGTTCGTTATCCATAGAATCGCAATGCAAAAATTCTTTTTCTTTTTTCTTAATAGGTTGTGTTTTTAACCCTTTGTTCTTTGCTTGTAACATCAAGTTGATGAGTTCGCTTTTTTCATTTTGAATTTTGCTTCTCATCATTTCATCTCGTTTTAAATCGAAATAGGTAACACCTTCAATAATGGTTTTTTCTGCTTTTGCATATATTGAAAGTGGATGGTCTGTCCATAAAACCACATCAGCATCTTTACCTACTTTAATACTACCAACTCTATCATCGATATGTAATAATTTAGCAGGATTAAGAGTTACGAATTTCCAAGCTTCTTCTTCACTAACACCACCATATTTTACCGCTTTTGCAGCTTCTTGATTTAAACGTCGAGACATTTCGCCATCATCACTATTTATAGCAACTGTAACACCTTGGTTGTGCATTATTGCAGCGTTGTAAGGAATGGCATCATTTACTTCATACTTGTATGCCCACCAATCACTAAATGTAGAGCCACCAACACCATGTTCTTTCATTTTGTCAGCAAGTTTATAACCTTCTAAAATGTGTGTAAACGTATTGATGTTGAAATTGAACTTTTCAGCTACTTTCATTAGCATATTTATTTCGCTTTGTACATATGAATGACAAGAAATAAAACGCTCTTTATTTAATATTTCGGCAAGTACTTCAAGTTCTATATCCTTACGATAAGGCTTTCCGCTTTTCTTTAAAGCATCATATTCTTTTGCTCTTGTGAAATAATCTATATAGAGTTGCTCAACTCCCATACGTGTTTGTGGGAATCTTGAATAACTAGACCAATTAGATTGTTTTACGTTTTCACCTAATGCGAATTTGATAAACTTAGGACTGTTGTCGTAAATTAAATTATCGGCAGATTCTCCCCATTTTAGTTTTATAATTGCTGAGCGTCCACCAATTGGGTTAGCCGAACCATGTAAGATTTGTATTGAAGTTACACCTCCAGCAAGATTGCGGTAAATACTTATGTCTCCTGGTTCTACAACATCTTCTATAGATACTTCGGCAGAAGAGTTTTGTCCACCTTCGTTTATAGATGCAGCAGCAATATGTGAGTGCTCATCAATAACTCCAGCAGTAAGATGTTTTCCTGTTGCATCAATAACTTTTGCGCTATTGTCTGATAGGTTTTGACCTATTTTGGCAATCTTTCCGTTTTTGATAAGTACGTCAGTGTTTTCTAAAATTCCATCAGCTTCATTAGTCCAAACCGTAGCATTTTTAAATAATAATGTTTCGGCTTTTGGTAATTCGGTAAAACCATACGCATTGTTTGGGAATGTTACTGGAAATACTTTTTCAGTGGAGTCTTTAGATTTCTTTTTATCGTCAGATTTAGTGTCGTCTTCTTTTTTTAACGATTTAGCATAAAATGACATTTCGTTTCCTGTAGGCATCGTAGTTGTACCTCTAAGGTTGTTGTCACTGTCAACATTTGCTATAATTCTAACAAACTCTTGTTTTGTAGAATCTTTTGTTGTCATTGAAATAGTAACCCAATTATCACTGTAGCTTACTTTAGAACCTAAGGTATTGTCACCACTGATAATTTCAGATTTCAATTTGCTAAGTTCTCCTTTTAATGACATTTTATAATCTTCACCAGCTAATCTAAACTCATAGTCGCCTCTAATGTCCTTAATTGTCATGTCTTCTATAACATTTTGCTGACCAAGTACCCAGTTTTCATATAATGTGGTTTCTTTATCAAAAATGTTTCCAGAAGTAATTAAGAAGTTAGCGTAAGTTCCGTTCTTTAAAGAACCAATAGTATTTTGCTTTCCTAATAATTGAGCAGGAATAGTAGTAAGTGATTCCAAAGCTTTTTCTTCAGAAAGTCCATATTCAATAGCTTTTAAGAGGTTGGATTTAAATTCTTTTGGCGATTTTAATGAATGCGTAGTTAACGCAAATTTGATATTGTTTTCAGCTAAAACCTTTGGGTTTGCTGGTTTTTGATTCCATGCTCTCATATCGCTAAGCGATAAACCTGAAGCCAAAAACGGATTTTCAACATCGTAAGCGTCTGGGAAGTTAATTGGGATAATTAACGACGCGTTTGTGTTTTTTACTTCGTTTACACGTTCGTATTCATCACCACCTCCAAGTATAACATATTGTACACCATATTCATCACCAACTTTATCAGCTCTTAATAGATTAGCTCTACTACCTGCAGCAAAAATTTGAATTAAGGATTTATTCTTATTTAGTGCTTCAAGAGATAAATCTTTTGTTTTAGAGTTTCCTTTTGCATACCAATCAGCATCAATATACAGTTGTCTTAGCAAAGCCATACTTCCCATAATAGAAGAAGGGTAAGACTGTCTTGAAGTTACACTTTTAGAAAACGAGAAGTATTGCGCAGAATAATCATCTAATATTCGGTTAGCGTTTGTGCCTTCGCTATCAAGCGCTACAAGCATTCCGCTACCTCTAACAATTCCATCTTGTATGTGTGCATTAAGTGTTCCAAAACCTGCTTTAATGTATTCTGAAGCTTTTTTGCTGTCATAACTAAAGCGGTCTATTGCTTTGTTTTCAGGCATTACATGGTCGTTCCAGTAATATCCTGACCTGCTAGGTTCGTACTGTGCACTTCGTCCACTTCCTGAGTCTCGTTCAGGGGCTTTAATACCAAAATCGGAATAGATGTCAATAAAAGAAGGATAGATGCTTTTACCTGAAACATTAATGATTTTGGTGTTTTTTGGAATGCTTACAGAAGTTCCTGTAGCAACGACTTTTCCGTCTTTAATTAATAGTGTTCCGTTTTCAATAACTTGAGTAGGAGTCACATAAATTTTAGCATTTGTAAATGCAGTGTAGTTTGTGTTTGTTGCAACTACACCATCATTTTTTGGAAAATATTCTTGTGCGTAAAAAGAAAAACAGCACAAAAATGTTAAGATAGTGAGATACGGTCTTATCATTATGTAAGTGTTGGTTAAAAAAATTGAAAGCTAAAGATAGAAATATTGCCTTTAGTAAAGAACTAATACACTTTTTTTAACTTTTTTAGAATGTATTATTTTCAAAATAATTTACTAAAAGTGCAACTACATAACTGTAGCTTTCCATACCATCTATTTGGTTGTTAGCTTTTAGAAATGTATCATAAGTAGATTTAAACAGAGGCTCAGTTGGGTTTTGATAACTGTCCCAAAAGTCTCTAACCTCTTGATAGTTTTTTAAAATGCCTTTATTCACTTTAGTAACCAAAGTTTCATACTGTTTAGGATCGCGTCTATAAATTTCGTGTAGGCAATGTCTTAATGCAAACGCATAACCAGAATACTTAAAATAAATATCATCATGATGCATTGCTGCCATACTACCTATAAAGTTAGCTTCATTTTCAGCAGCATAACCCAATTGGTGTGCTACTTCGTGGCTTGTAGTGGTTGGATATTTAAAAGTTGGAATCAGTCCATCAATTTGTGCTTCATTGGTAAACGGATTTAAATATCCTGAAAAACCCATATAAGTTAGTGGTAAACTATAAATTGAACGTTTAACGCTTTTAGGCTGATAGGCTAAATGAGGAAATTTTTTAGAAAGTTTATCATAGCCTTTAGGGACTTTTTGTAATAATTCTGTTTTGCTATAAGGCATGTCAACCTTAATAGTGTCATTATTTGTAATAGCTATATGAACAGTGTTTACAGTACTAATTAGACGCTCTGTAGTTGCAATAAGTGCTTCAGTAGTATAGTCTTTTTCTATATTAAGCGCTTTGTGTAGTGGTAGCCTGTAATAATTAAAAGCCCAAAGTAAATGAAATGCAAAATACCCAATAGATACGGCTGATAATACATCTAAAATCCACGCTTTTGTGTCTTTTATTATACGTTTTCTATTTACAAACAACCATCTTAATATATAAACAGTAGCTAAGGTGTATAACACATCACCTACAGAAAAAGGCACCCAACCAAAAGCGTATCGCATCAGTTTTGAGATGTATACATAAAGACCATTGCTGTATAATTGTTCAACAACATCAGGAAAACGCGCTATAATTTTCAAGAATATAATTTGAAGTACAATTGAAAACGCTAGTATGGATTTGAGGTATTTCTGCATAAATCAAAAATAGATAAAAATTATTGTCATTCCGCACTTGATGCGGAATCTAATAATGCAATTTTCTTTATGGAATTCTGAAAACAACATTTCGACTGCGCTCAAAGTGACAAATTATAAACACAAAAGAGAACGCTAAATTAAGACAGAATGCAATATTCAATTTGTACCTTTGTAAAACTTAAAGTAAATACTATGAATTCAGAAATAAGACAATTAGAACCAACACAACTTTGGAACAAGTTTGCAGACCTAAATGCTGTACCAAGACCATCTAAAAAAGAAGAGCGTGTTATCGCGTTTATGAAAGATTTTGGAGAGCAACTCGGTTTAGAAACGATTGTTGATAAGGTAGGTAACGTCATTATAAAAAAGCCTGCAACTGCTGGTATGGAAGACCGCAAAACCATTGTAATGCAATCGCATTTAGATATGGTTCACCAAAAAAATAACGATACCGTTTTTGATTTTGACACACAAGGAATTGAAATGTTTATTGAAGGTGATTGGGTAAAAGCCAAAGGCACAACGCTTGGTGCTGATAACGGACTTGGAGTAGCCACCATAATGGCAATTTTAGAAAGTAAAGATATTGAGCATCCTGCTATTGAAGCCTTATTTACTATTGATGAAGAAACAGGAATGACAGGAGCAATGGGACTTGAAGGCGGTTTATTGCAAGGAGATATACTTTTAAATTTAGATACCGAAGAAGATGACGAAATTGGAGTAGGTTGCGCTGGTGGTGTTGATGTTACTGCTACAAGAACTTATAAAGAAGAAGAAACTCCTGAGTTTAAAACTGGTTTTAAATTAACTGTAAAAGGTTTACAAGGTGGACACTCTGGAATGCAAATCCATGAAGGTTTAGGTAATGCCAATAAAATAATGAACCGTTTATTGTTTGACGGATTTGAAAACTTTGGCTTGAGAATTAGTGAAATTGATGGTGGAAGTTTGCGTAATGCAATCCCTCGTGAAAGTGTTGCTACTGTTGTTGTAGATGCGATACACGAAGAAGCGTTTGTTGCTGAAACAGAAGCGTTGGCTCAAGAGATAAAAGCAGAGTATAAAACAATGGAACCAGATTTAACAGTTGTGGTTTCTAAAATTGAAACACCAGAATCTATTATGGATTTAGGTGTGCAAGAAGGATTAACAAGAGCTATTTATGCTGCATTAAATGGTGTATATCGTATGAGTGCTGATATTCCTGATTTGGTTGAGACTTCAAATAATATTGCACGTGTAATTGTAAAAGAAGGGAATATTAAAATAGGTTGTTTAACGCGTTCTTCGGTAGAAAGTTCTAAATGGGATTTAGCCAATACACTAAGAGCAACATTTGAACTAACAGGTTGTGAAGTTGAGTTTAGTGGTGATTATCCTGGTTGGCAGCCTAATATGGACTCTGAAATACTAAAAGTAATGGTACCATTATATAAAACACTTAATAATGGAGAGGAACCTCATGTTGCTGCTTGTCATGCAGGATTGGAGTGTGGTATTTTAGGACAAAATTATCCTGAAATGGATATGATAAGTTTTGGACCCAATATTAAAGGTGCACATTCACCTGATGAGCGTGCTCAAATTTCTTCGGCTCAAAAATATTGGAACTATGTACTTGAAATCTTAAAACAGATTCCGAAAAAGTAAATTGAACACCATAAAAAAACTCCATTTTCATCTGAAAATGGAGTTTTTTTATTCTTAATATTTAGAAATCTATTCTATTCCTGTCATTTCAGCAATAAACGATAGGTTTGATTTTGCAGGAATTGGTCCGTAATCACGTTCGCCATAGGCTAAGTGATAAGGAATGTACATATATACTTTATCACCAACACGCATATCAGCAAGGGCTTCTTTCATACCTGCAATAAGTTGTGCATCTGGACTAATTTTCATTGGGAAAGGCTTGTACATGTTAGCTTCTTTTCTACGCTCGTCCAACATACCATGACGCTCAGCAACAGCTTCAACATTACTGTCAAATAAACGTCCATCTTCATAATAACCTTCGTAGTTTACATACGCTCTTTTACCTTGTGCAGGCTTTTCTCCATCACCTTTGTTAATGTAATATACTCTTAAACCTGAAGCTGTTTCGGTAGCTTTAGTTAGGTATTCGTCTAATTGTATTTTTATTTCAGCACCAGCTTCAGCATTTTTAGCTTCTCTAGCTTTCTTTTCTTCTTCAGCTCTTATACGAGCTTGTTCTTTCATGTTTTCTAAATCTTCTTTTACCTTAGGCATTTGCTCTTCAAAAACCTTAGCAGCATTGAAAGATTTTGCAGCTGATCCTTTTCTGATAATGTTTACTTTGTAGATGTATACATTTTCAAGAGGCTTGTTACCACGTCCAACTTTTACGTTAGAAATTGAATCTTGTACTTCAATACCTTTTACCAATTGTCCAAAAACCGAATGACAGCTTACACCACGTTGGTCGCAAGGTTTAAAGTCACCATTAGCATCAAAAGCATCTAAGCTTGGGTATGGTACTTCGGTAATAAAAAACTGACTTCCGTTGGTGTCAATTCCTCCACCATTTGCCATTGATAATACACCAGCTTTATCATGTTTTAAGCTTGGGTCAAAATCGGCAACAAATCTGTAACCAGGATCACCAGATCCAGTAGCAGTATGGTCTCCACCTTGAATCATGAATTTATCCATAACTCTGTGGAATGTTAAGCTGTCGTAAAATGGCTTTCCTTTAAATTGCTCGCTTACTAAAGGATGAGTACCTTCGGCTAAAGCCACAAAATTGGCAACAGTAACTGGTACTTTTTCGAAGAATAACTTAGCAACCATAGTGTCTTTAGAAGTCACTATTTCAGCATAAAGACCATCTTCTAAATCTGGATAAAGGTCTTCTTTGCACGAGGTTGCAGTTACTAGTATAAATAAAATAAATAACTGTAGGGCTTTACTAATCAGTTTCATAAAATTTTAATTAATTGTTTTGTTTTTTTGTTATTGTATTTACGGTTACCTTACACATTAAAGGCGTGTTAACACCTATTTTATTGGTATCGCCATAATAACCATAGGCTTTTTGTGAAGGAAATAAGAATGTTACTGTTTCTCCTGGTTTCATAAGTTTTAAACCTTCTCTAAGGCCTGTAAACAATTCTTCTTTGTCCATAGCATAATCTTGAGGCGCTATGTCTTCTTCAGAATAGATTTGTGAACCATTCAAATCTTTAACATCGTAATCAAAATTTACAATGTCACCAAATTGAGGTGTAATGGTATCTTGTTCAATTTTTGTATTGTAATAGTACCAAAAACCACTTTCAGAAGCTATGTAATCTATTTCAGGATTATCTTTAATAATACCTTCAATAAACTGTTGCTCTTTTTTATTTAGTTTAATATTTCGTTCTATTGAAGCATTAATAAATGAACCAGATTTAACGGTCTTAGGAAGTCTAGCTTCAGGTGATTTACAGCTAAAAGCCATAAAACTTATTAGTAATATAATGATGCTTTTATTCATGATTTAGGACCTCTTTATAGCTTGGTAATATACTAATAAATTTTTCAATAGTTTCTTTTAAGCCCAAATCACTTTTTCCACCAGCAGCATTTGTGTGTCCACCACCATTAAAATGTGCTCTAGAAAATTCGTTTACTGAAAATGCTCCTTTACTTCTTAGCGACACTTTTACAATGTTTTCTTGTTCGTTTTCTATAAAAATAACAGCAAATACAATACCTTCTAGCGAGAGACCGTAATTAACAAAACCTTCGGTGTCACCTTTTTTAAAGTTGAATGTGTTAAGTTCTTGTTGCGATAAACTTATATAAGCAGTTCTATACTCTGGCAATACTTTTAGATTGCTGAGTGCACAACCTAATAATTGTAATCTGCTATAAGTATTGGTGTCGTAAATGTTATTGTGTATTTGAGCGTTATTTGCTCCTTTTTCAATTAAATTGGCAATGACTTTGTGAGTTGTACTCGTGGTTGAAGGAAACCTAAACGAACCAGTGTCAGTCATAATTCCTGTATATAAACAGGTTGAAATGTCTTGGTCTATACTATCTTCATCACCTAAATTACAAATGAAATTATACACCATTTCACAGGTTGATGACATGCTAACATCAGAATACATATACAATGCATAATCATCAGGTTGCTGATGGTGGTCAATCATTATCTTAATACCTGTAGCAGATTGGATAGGAGTTTCCATATCTCCAATTCGATTCAACGCATTAAAATCTAAAGTGAAAATAATATCTGCTTGATTAATTACTGTGTCACAATCTTCCTGTTGTAGTTCGTATTTTAAAATTGAGGTTTCACTAGGCATCCACTTTAAAAAATCTGGATAATCATTAGGTGCAATTACTGTAACCTCATGATTGTACTTTTTAAGGTAATGGTATAAACCTAAGCTTGAACCTATAGCATCTCCATCAGGATTTTTATGAGGTACAATTACAATGTTTTTTTTGGAACTTAAAAGTTGTTTTATGCTGCTGTAATCTTCATTTGTCATATCTGGCGAAGATACAATTTTTTAATATTGCTTTATATTGTTTTTGTTAAGAAATACATTACTTTTGCAACCAAATTAAAATAAACAAATGGCAACAAATAGAACATTTACAATGCTTAAGCCAGATGCTGTTGAAAAAGGACACATTGGCGCAATATTAGAAAAAATAACTGCTTCAGGATTTAGAATTGTAGCAATGAAATTAACTCACATGACTACTGCTGATGCAAAAGCTTTTTATGCTATTCACAGTGAAAGACCATTTTTTGGTGAGTTGGTTGAGTACATGACTCGTGGACCAATTGTAGCAGCTATCTTAGAAAAAGATAATGCTGTTGAAGATTTTAGAACTTTAATTGGAGCTACTAATCCTGCTGAGGCTGCTGAAGGTACAATACGTAAAATGTATGCTGCTTCTATTGGTGAAAACGCTGTACACGGAAGTGATAGTGATGAGAACGCAGCTATTGAAGGTGCTTTCCATTTTTCAGGAAGAGAAATGTTTTAATAACATATAATTCATATAAAAAAAGCAGCTCATTGAGCTGCTTTTTTTATTTATCGTAGGACTAGTTTTTTGATAACGTCTTTACCTAAACTTTCATTGAGCATAGCAATAATTTTTTCTTTACCATAACTTAACTCTTCTCGTAAAACACTACTGCTTAATTGTA
The DNA here is from genome assembly GCF_025548475.1 of Gaetbulibacter sp. NE. Taxonomy (NCBI): domain Bacteria; kingdom Pseudomonadati; phylum Bacteroidota; class Flavobacteriia; order Flavobacteriales; family Flavobacteriaceae; genus Gaetbulibacter; species Gaetbulibacter sp. NE. The sequence continues at coordinate 191,132 of NZ_JAOQHY010000002.1, forward strand.
CATAAAGTGTGTCTTGTTTTAAAACAATATTGGTAGTGTAGTTGTTTACACCATTTCCCATCATGTTTTCCCAAGCATTGCGCACATTTACCTTATCTAAACCTTGTTGTAGGTTGTTAGTGTCTACAAACTCTTTTAGGAGGTCACTAATAGGTGAATGTTCGTTGTTGCGTTTGGACATTATTCTTCAAGATTTATAGGTTCGTAACGTTTATAAAGATACATATCTTTATTAGCATTAAGAATTAAAAGTTCATCTTTTGTAGCGTTTAAAACCGTTTCTTTCCAGCTGTGAAAAGGTGTTTTGTAATAGAGGTTTAAACTATCGTTTTCTAAGACAATCTTAAGTTGTTCAGCATCATTGGACGTTTCAAAAGTTCCTGAGAAGTTAGGTTTCAACTTTTTTCTAAAACCTGTTAAGCTGTCAGTAATTTCAATATAATCTATAGTGCTGTTAAAATTGTAGTCGCGTTTTGAACCATCTTTTAAAGTTACTTCGTCAATTTCCCAATAACCTTCAACATGTTCTACAAATGTCTCAGGATTGTTAGAGCAATTAAAAAATGCCATAAACACTAAGCTAATGCAAAAGGCTCTTATCATAATTCAAATATTTTATACGATTGATGAATTTGTTTCACAACATTTTCGGTGCGTTCAGCATGCGTGTCGCTTATAAAGAGTTGACCAAAATGCTCATCGTCAACAAGACCAACTATTTGTGCTACGCGTTGTTCGTCTAGTTTATCAAAAATGTCATCTAAAAGCAAAATAGGAGCAACACCACTTTCTTGTTTTAAGAAATCAAACTGAGCCAGTTTTAATGCAATTAAAAACGATTTTTGCTGTCCTTGGCTTCCAAATTTTTTGATAGGATATTGCTCGATTTCAAAAATAAGATCGTCTTTATGAGTGCCTACACTTGTATATTGTAAAGCCTTGTCTTTATTGAGGTTTTTGCTAAGGAGTTCGCTTAGTTGTGCTTCAAACAAATCGCTTTTATAACTTAGATTTACAACTTCGTTATTATTACTAATAGCATTGTAGCGCGATTTAAAAATAGGAATAAAGGCTTTTAAAAAAGCATCTCTAGTTTTAAAAATAGCGGTTCCGTAAGTATTTAACTGGTCGTTATAAACCTCTAGTGTTTGCGCATTAAATGTATTGTTGAGTGCAAAATATTTTAATAACGCATTGCGTTGTGAGAGTACTTTGTTGTAGTTAATTAAATCGCTTAAATACTGTTTGTTGCTTTGTGAAATAACGTTGTCTATGAATTTTCGACGTGTATCGCTACCTTCAATAATTAGGTCTCTATCAGCAGGCGAAATAATTACCAAAGGAATAAACCCAATATGGTCGCTAAATTTATCATACACTTTTCCATTGCGCTTAATCATCTTTTTTTGACCACGTTTTAGCGACACGATAATCTTTTCGGTTTTATCATCTTTGTCAAACACACCATCAACAACAAAAAAATCAGCATCGTGTTTTATGTTTTGTGTAGCTACAGGATTAAAATAACTTTTTCCAAAAGCTAAATGATAAATAGCATCTAAAACATTAGTCTTCCCAACTCCGTTTGAACCTACAAAGCAGTTTATCTTAGTGTCAAAAGCAAAGGATTGGCTTTCAAAATTCTTGTAATTAAGTAGGGAAAGGGAATTTAAAATCATAAAACAAACAATATATTGATGTTTTTGGTTAACAATTATGGAAAAGGATGTGCAAATTATTGAAAAATAACAAATAATTTACCTTTTATTTACCAATAAAAATTTTATTTTTGCGGCGCATAAATAGAGAATATATGGCAACTTATAAGAAAAGAGGATATAAACCAAAGACTAAAGAAGAAAAAGTTGAAGCTATTGAAGAACACTCAACAACGGCTGAAGTTTTTAACACTTTAGATGAAACAGCTTCTAAGACTGAAGAATGGGCTGTTAAAAATCAAAACTATATTTATATTATTGTTGGTGTAGCTGTTGCAGTTATACTAGGATACTTAGGTTACAATAAATTTGTTGCTGAACCAAAAGCTGGAGAAGCTATGAACGAAATGTATAAAGCACAACAATATTTTGACCAAGCGGTTAATGGTGTTGAAAAAGATTCTTTATACACGTTAGCTTTAAATGGAGGTGAAGGTAAATATGGTATGGTTGATATTGCTGATAAATACAGTGGTACTCCTGCAGGTAATTTAGCCAACTATTATGCAGGTATGGCTTACTTAAACCTAAATAAATATTCTGAAGCAATTTCTTACTTAAACAATTTTTCAAGTGATGATATCATGTTAGCACCACTTGCAAAAGGAGGAATTGGTGATGCTTTTGTGCAATTGAATCAGCCAAAAGACGCTATGGATTACTACGAGCAAGCTATTGCAATTTCTAATAATGAGTTTACAACACCATTATATTTATACAAAGCTGGTACATTAGCATTGTCTCAAGGTGAAAACCAAAAAGCATTAAACTATTTTACAAGAATAAAAGAAGAATTTTCTGCTTCAAATGAAGCTTCTAATATAGATGTACTTATAGGAAAAGCAGAAGCAAGTTTATAATACATATGGCAACTGCAAATTTATCCGAATACGATAAAAACACAATCCCAAACGCGAAAGACTTTCGGTTTGGGATTGTTGTTTCTGAATGGAACGATACCATTACAAATGGCCTTTTTAAAGGTGCTTACGATACATTAATTGAACATGGTGCTTTACCTGAAAACATTGTGCATTGGCAAGTTCCTGGTAGCTACGAGCTAATTTATGGAAGTAAAAAAATGCAAGAGCAAATGGTAAATGCTGTTATTGCTATTGGTAGCGTTATACAAGGCGAAACCAAGCATTTTGATTTTGTTTGTGATGCTGTTTCTCAAGGTATCAAAGACCTTAACGTGATGCGTGAAACACCAGTTATATTTTGTGTGTTAACCGACAATAATATGCAACAAGCAATTGATAGGTCTGGAGGTAAACATGGTAACAAAGGTGTTGAAGCTGCTGTTGCTGCAATAAAAATGGCAGAGCTTAGACGAAAAGCTTAAAAACACTATTCTTCATTTTAAAACTGTTAACAATTTTTAGCAGTTGAAAGGCTTATTTTCCTAGCTTTTTAAGTACATTTGAAGTGTAACAACGATTATACTTTATAGTGGAGTTTTTTAAGCAACGTAAAAATAAACGTTTCAGTTATACGCCTAAACATCTTAGAGACCAAGATGATACTACCAAGAAAAGTGTTGAAGCACAATGGGAAGAGGTAAGAGCTGCTAACAAACGTAAGAAAAGTATTTTTACTACTTTACCCTTTTTGGTCTTGTTTTTGATTGGTGTATTAGTAATACTTTACATATTAAGTCGTTACGAATAATAAAGCGTTACATCATGTTTAAATTACGAAGAAATAAAAAGTTTGAATACACTCCAAGATACTATAAAGGCGAGGGAAGTCCTTATGAAATTAAGCATAAATTTGACGAACACAGGCAAACTGTAGGAAGCAATAAAGGATTAAAAACCAAGTTTGTTAATGCCATTGACGATTATAAGCATAATGAAGATACGGCTGGAGCCAACAGACGTGTATTGATTATTATAGGTGTATTGATTTTGGTTTTTTTGATTTTTATTGATTTTGACCTGTCAATATTCTTTTCAAAACGCTAATGGCAGACATTATTCAACTATTACCAGACCATGTTGCTAACCAAATTGCAGCAGGCGAAGTCGTGCAAAGACCTGCTTCAGTGGTTAAGGAGCTTCTCGAAAATGCAATAGATGCTGAGTCTACTGAAATAAAACTTATTATAAAAGATTCAGGTAAAACACTTATTCAGGTTATTGATAATGGTAAAGGCATGAGTGTTACTGATGCACGATTAAGCTTTGAGCGTCATGCAACATCCAAAATACGCGCTGCTGAAGATTTATTCAATTTACATACAAAAGGGTTTAGAGGCGAAGCATTAGCTAGTATTGCTGCTATTGCTCATGTTGAACTTAAAACCAAACAAGAGCAAGACGAACTAGGAACACAAATTGAGATTGAAGGTAGCGACCTTAAAGCTCAAAATGTTGTGGTAACCCCTAAAGGAACGTCTTTAGCTGTAAAACATTTATTTTTTAATATTCCTGCTCGACGCAATTTTTTAAAATCCAATGCAGTAGAGTTACGACATATTATCGATGAATTTCATCGTGTCGCATTAGCGCATCCAAGTATTGTGTTTGCAATGTACCATAATGGCAGCGAAATTTTTAATCTACCAAGTAGTAATTACAGACAACGTGTAGTTAATATTTTTGGAGGTAAAACCAACGAAAAGTTAGTTCCTGTTGAAGAAACTACCGAAGTGTTAAAAATTTCAGGGTTTGTAGGAAAACCTGAGTTTGCTAAAAAAACAAAGAACGAGCAGTTCTTTTTTGTAAATAATCGTTTTATCAAAAGTCCTTACCTTAATCATGCTATCAATTCAGCATTTGAAGGTTTGATAAAAGATGGAGCGCATCCAAGCTATTTTTTAAATCTTACTGTAGACCCAAAAACTATTGATATCAATATTCATCCAACAAAAACCGAAATTAAGTTTGATGATGAACATACTTTGTATGCTATTTTAAGGTCAGCAGTAAAACATAGTCTAGGGCAATTTAACATTGCGCCAGTTTTAGATTTTGATAGTGATCCTAACCTAAACACGCCTTACGATTACAAAGATAAGAGTGTTGCTACACCACCAACAATAGAAGTTGATAGAGATTTCAATCCTTTTAAAGAAAAAGTATCTCATGGTGGAAGCAGTAAACCTGCAGTTACCTTTAAGAAACAAAATACATCTAGTTGGGACAGTTTGTATGTAGGATTAGAATCAAAAAGTACACAGCAAGACCATAATTTTAGTGAAGTAGAGTTTGAAAGCGATTCAAAAAATGAAACCTTGTTTGATGATTCGCAAACCGAAACTACACAAGCTACTTATCAGCTTCACAACAAATACATTGTGAGTACTATAAAATCTGGTATGTTGATGATAGATCAGCATAGAGCGCATCAACGTGTGTTGTACGAAAATTTATTGAAGAATATGACTGTGAAAGAAGCTGTTAGTCAGCAGTTGTTATTTCCGTTGCAGTTGCATTTTTCCTCAACAGAATTGCCAATACTTATTCAGTTAAAAGAAGACTTAGAAAGTACAGGTTTTGCATTTTCTAGCGTTAAAGATCATACTATAGAAATCACTGGAGTTCCTTTAGGTGTCCCTGAGAGTGAAGTGTCTATTATTTTAGAACAACTGATAAGTGATGTTGAGCAAGAAGTACCAGACAGTAATTTTAGTGCTACAGATTTATTAGCAAAATCTATGGCAAAAAGTTTAGCTATAAAAACAGGTCAATCGCTTAATAAACAAGAACAAGAGCATTTGGTAAACTCACTGTTCGCTTGTAAGGAACCTACAGTTTCGCCAACAAATAAAACGACTTTTATAACCATGAGTGTTGATGATATCGACAAAAAATTTATGTAAGCTATGATGAGAATTACAGAAACGGTTAAGCACCTTATTATTATAAACGTTTTAATGTTTATTGGTACAGTAGCTATAGGTAATGGCGAATTGTTCTATAAATGGTTCGCGTTATATTTCCCTGAAAATGATTTGTTTCAACCATGGCAAATTGTTACACACATGTTTATGCATGGAGGAGGGAATACCGCAAATTTCAGCATAACACATATTTTATTTAATATGTTTGCGTTATGGATGTTTGGTAGTGCTGTTGAACAGCAATTAGGAAGTAAAAAGTTCTTGTTCATTTACTTTTCAGCAGGTTTAGGTGCTGTTCTATTTCAGTTAGGATATTATTATTTCAACTACATTCCATTACATTCAGAACTTATAGCGTCAGGACTTACAGGAGATGAAATCGTGCAAATGATGAAAACCAACAAGACTTTAGATACAATTAACCAAGTTCAATTTGAAAAGCTAAAGGAATTGTTTCCAGTGTATAATGCTTCAATGGTAGGAGCATCTGGTTGTATTATGGGTGTTTTGGCTGCTTTTGGGATGATGAATCCTGAAGCCAAATTGATGCTCATATTTTTACCTATTCCTATAAAGGCAAAATACTTTATACCTGGAATTATTATTTTAGATATTATTTCTGCAGTAACTGGTCAATCTTTCTTTAGTCCAAGTAATACAGCATATATGGCTCACGTTGGTGGTGCATTAACAGGGTTTATAATTATGTGGTATTGGAAAAAAAATCAGTTTAATAAAAATAGATGGGATTAAATGACAACGCTTACACAAGACATACAAGACAAACTAAAACGTCTTAATGCCTTCGAAAAGATTATAGGTGTTAATGTTGTTATATATATAATTGGATTTATACTTACTAAGGTTAAAAACACTACCAATGTATTGCATTGGTTTGAATTACCTGTGAGTCTTAACGAGTTTATATACCAACCTTGGTCTATTTTTACCTATGGTTTTGTGCATTACGGTTTTTGGCATATTGCTCTAAATATGCTTATCCTGTATTTTATTTCTAATATGCTGGTTAACCTTTTTAGTGTAAAACTATCTTTGAATATTTACTTTTTAGGAATTTTATTTGGCGGACTTGCATTTGTATTGGTTCATACACTTTTTTCTGGAAGCTTGGTAAATTATACATTGCCATTGGTAGGAGCATCAGCAGGAGTGAGGGCTTTAATTATTTTTTTAAGTGCTTATATGCCTAATAAAGAAGCACGATTGGTAACTATAAACATTAAACTTTGGTACATAGGTGTAGCAATGGTAGTTATTGATATTCTTGGATTGTTTACCATAAACCAAGGCGGTTATGTAGCGCATTTAGGAGGAAGTTTGTTAGGATATTTATATGCACAACAATTAACTAAAGGAAATGATATAGGTAAAGGCTTTGAGCGTATAATGGATAGCGTTGCTAGTATGTTTAAACGAAAGTCGCCTTTAAAAACAGTTCATAAGAGCAAGAAAAAACCGTTTGCAGGCCATAATAAAGACGATTTTAATGAGTTTACTAAACAAAAACGAATTGACCTCATTCTAGATAAAATCAGTAAAAGCGGTTATGAAAGTTTAACTAAAGAAGAAAAAGCGTTTTTATTTAAATCAGGTAAGGATTAAAAGTCTATGAAGCGACTAAAATTGGTAGATAAATTGGTGTTCTTCGTTAACTCCATTGTAGCGACAATGTTGCTGCTGTCTTATATTTTACCTTATGTGTCGCCTAAAAACTTCGCTTTATTATCAGTTTTAAGTCTTGCAGTTCCTTTTTTAATACTACTCAATATTCTATTTTTTGTGTATTGGCTTTTAAAAGTAAAAAAGCAGCTTTTACTATCACTTATTATATTGTTTATTGGGTATAACTATCTGTTTTCATTGTATAAATTTTCATCATCCAAGAATATTGAAGATCCAAATAATATTTCAGTGATGAATTATAATGTGAGATTGTTTAATGTATTTGAATGGATTCCTGATGAAACCGTTAAAACTCAAATAGTCGATTTTATTTCTGAAAAGCAACCTGATATTTTAAGCATGCAAGAGTACAGACCTGATGAAGCTATTAACTTAAAAGGATACTATAAGTACGAAGAGCTTTCAGGTAAAAAGGTGAAAAACGGTCAAGCAATATTTTCTAAATTCCCTATAGTAAACTCGGGTTCTATTGAGTTTCCAAACACTAGTAATAATGCCATTTTTGTCGATATAGTAAAGGCTAAGGACACGATAAGAATTTATAATGTGCATCTACAATCGCTTGGTATTGATCCAACGGTTGAAAAATTAGCAAATGAGTCTTCTGAAAACTTATTTAAGCGTGTAAGTAAAACGTTTAAAATGCAAGAGAGTCAAACCGATTTGTTTTTACAGCATAAAGCAAAATGTAAGTATAAAATGGTTATTTGTGGAGACTTTAATAATACTGCCTATTCTTATGTGTATAAAGAGATAAAAGGCGATTTGCAAGATGCTTTTGTTGAAGGAGGTAATGGTTTTGGACGTACGTTTAACTTTAAGTTTTTTCCTGTTAGAATTGACTTTATTTTAGCTGATGACGCTTTTGAAGTAAACGGTTTTAAAACCTTTGATGTTGAATTATCTGACCATTATCCTATACTTGCTAAATTAAAATTAGCGAAGTAGTTTATGGTATTTGAAGCTGTTGAGACTCTAAATAACTCATAGCATTTGTTCCTTCATTAAATAACAAATCCAATATGCTCAAATTAGGAATGAACCCATGTTTGTCATCAAAGACTTGTGTGTAGAAGTTAAAATTATGAGGTTGTTCTTTTCTGCTGTTTGCTAAAAATCTATAATCGGTTTTGTGGTTTGGTTCTATTTCAAAATGCTCAGTAGTAGAAAACTCAAAAGGTAATTGAAGACACTCAAAAACAACTTCTAAACATTTCAAATTAAAGTCTAAAAGAAATGTCTCATTACCAGTAAATAAAGGTTGAAATTCGTCTTCATAAAACTCAAAAAAAGGAGATGTTCTGTAAGCTGATTCTAATGATTTCCAATGTAAATCCTGCCATCTACTATCGTTAGCAATTTTTACATCCTTATAAAGTTGACGGTTTTTTTGTGTATGCTTTATAGGAATGTTTAAAAGCAGCTTTCCATTAGCAGCATAAATGTATGCACGATTTCTATAGGTTTGTTTTTGGTAATTATCACAAATCTCAAACGTTAAACTATCAGCTTTAGCAATAGCAACAAAGTGAGCTATACTAGGGAAATATGTAGGATGAATAAGGGTGTCCATTTATAAAATAAATGTATTATGCCTTTTTACGTTTACGCCATTTATTAAACCCAAACCAACCTAAAAGTAATACCAAAAATGGGATAAGGTATGATGTTGGTTTTCCACTGCCACCAACAGTTGTAAAGAAACGCTCCCAACGAGGTTTTCCGTTTTCCCAACTCATCCATATAAAAACTGGTTTTCCAACTACGTGGTCAAACGGAACAAATCCCCAAACTCTTGAGTCTTGTGAGTTATGACGATTGTCTCCCATCATCCAATAGTAATCTTGAGCAAATGTATAGGATGTTGTTGGTTGGTCGTCAATTATAATTTGATTTCCGTTTACTGAAAGTTTATGACCTTCATAAGCAGTGATAATGCGTTTGTAAAGCGGTAAATTTTCTAAGGTTAACTCTATTGTTTTTCCTTTTTCAGGAATGTATAATGACCCGAAATAATCATTATTCCAGTTGTAATTCACATTACTAGGAAAAATACCAGCATCTCTAACACCATCTTCATTTTTTAATGGTACAACACTAGCAACTTCAGGATGATTCTTTAAACGCGCTACAGCTTCGTCAGTTGCTGCAGGAATTAAATATGAACCTTCAGTAGTTCCATAACCTAAACCATCAGTTATATCATATCTTGATAATAAATTCATTATATCATTAGGATGTAGGTTGCGCTTAAAGGTAATATCATATGAAAACTGAAGTTTAGCTCTATCTGGTAAATCATTTGGCTTACCGTTAATGTATACATATCCATCTTTTAAAGACAGTGTATCACCAGGAATACCAACACAGCGTTTTACATAGTTTGTTCTTTTGTCAATTGGCTTATAGTAGAATTTGTCAGTATGACGCATGTTCTTCATAGTGTCCACAGGCCAGTTGAAAACCACTATATCATTTCTTTTTATTTTTTGAAAACCAGGAAGTCTAAAGTATGGTAATTCAAATTTTGGAATGTACGATTTTACTTTTGCTACTGGTATTGTATCGTGTACCATTGGTGTAGCTAAGGTGGTCATTGGTGTACGAGCACCATAATGCACTTTACTCACAAAAAGAAAATCACCTACTAAAAGTGTTTTTTCTAAAGACGATGTTGGAATTGTAAAAGGTTGGATAAAATAAGTGTGAACAATAGTTGCTGCAACTATGGCAAATAAAATTGAGTTTACCCAATCTCCTAAACCGGTTTTAGGGTGTAAGTCTCTGTTTTCAATATATTTTACATCTGCTACATAATTGAGATAGAAATTATAAAATCCAAGTAAAACAACAGCTAATAACGTATCAGTTGCTGAGTTTTTACCATAGCTTCTTGCTGTTTCAACCCACACTACAGGAAGCATTATAAGATTAACAATAGGAACAAAAAGTAAAATGGTCCACCACCAAGGACGATTAATGATTTTCATTAATACTACAGCATTGTAAAATGGTATAAAGGCTTCCCAAGCTTTTCTACCTGCTTTAATATAAAGTTTCCATGTGCCTAGACCATGTATTATTTGAATAGCAAATAAAAAAATTAACCACTGTGTACTCGTCATTTTATGTTTTTTTTATGAGTTGAAAAGTATTTAAAAACGTTACAAACCTTAGTGCAATTAACCAATGTTTAACACATCATTCATTGAAAATACACCTTTTTTGCCAATAATCCATTCGGCTGCAACAACAGCACCTAAAGCAAACCCATCTCTATTATGGGCAGTATGCTTTATTTGAATAGTATCTACATTGGATTGATAGGTGATTTCATGTGTTCCAGGGACGTTTTCAATACGTTTTGCGTCTATTTTTATGTCTTTTGGATTTGGGTTATCTAATGTCCAATTGGTATAATTGGAATTTTTAATAATGTCTTCAGCTAGTGTAATGGCAGTTCCGCTTGGTGCATCGAGTTTTTGAGTATGATGAATTTCTTCCATCGCAACATTGTATTGAGGTTGCCCATTCATAAGTTTTGCCAATACTTTATTAACTTCAAAAAAGATATTTACACCTAAGCTAAAATTTGAGGCATAAATAAAAGCACCATTTTGCGCTTTGCATAAATTAACTGCTTTGTCATAATCTTTTAACCAACCTGTTGTCCCAGATATAACTGGAACATTATTGAGTAAGCAGTTTGAAATATTATTGTAAGCTGCTTCAGGAATACTAAAATCTATTGCAACATCAGCATCAGTAATGGTGTATGCTGTGTCTAATTTAGCTTTTATAACAATGGTATGGCCTCTTTCTTCAGCAATTCTTTCAATGGTTTTTCCCATTTTTCCATATCCTAATAAAGCTATCTTCATAATTTAAGTATCGTTTGTGTATTGCTAAGCTAAAATTTGAAATTTACTGTCACACCCAAATCAGAAGTGTTTTCAAGCTCATTATATTTGAAATGAGGCTTTAGAGCTAAATTTTCGTCGACGTTGTATTGGAGTAGGTGCGCATCAACATTAGCATCAATAATATTTAAAGCATAAATACCAATGGTTACTAATAATGAAATTTCTTTATTACGTCTTAGCGATTCTTGTGCTCTAATAAGTCCATCGTCAGAAACTCTTGGAGAGGCTAGAGGAGAACCATCTGCATTTTGTCCCCAAAACTCATCGTTAGAGTAGCCTGCTAATCGGCTTTTGTATGCATCTCTATAACGATGGTATTCTCTATTGTTGTGGTCGTAAATTAAAATTCCGGTTGTAATGGCACCAACAACAATAGGGATTTTCCAATATTTTTTATTGTAAGCTTGACCTAAACCAGGTAACACTGCAGAATAAAATGCAGCTTTTGAAGGTGCAAGAATGTTTATAGGCTCACGAGTTATGGTGTCGCTCACTACCATAAGGTCAGTATCTACTTTGGTGCTGTCGCTTTGTGAAAAGCAAGTAGAACCTATGAAGAGTAAAAATAGAATACTATAAAATGTCTTATTTGGCACTTTTAACAAGTTTTTGTATACGATTAAAATCTTCTTCAGAATGGAAAGGAATCGTAATACTACCTTTACCGTTCTTAGATACCTTAACGTTTATTTTATGGCCAAAGTATTCTGAAAACTCTTTAATGCCTTTTTTAATATATTTTGGAAGTTCTTGCTTTTCTGGGACAGTTACAGTATTGCTAGAATGATAGTTTTTTACCAGTTTTTCAGTTTCTCGTACCGAAAGTTTATTGGTAATTATTTTTTCATAAATAGCTAACTGTGTATTTTGATCTTCAATGTTAATAATTGCTCTACCGTGACCCATTGATATAAATCCATCTCGCATTCCTGTTTGGATGATTGGATCTAGTTTGAGTAAACGTAAATAGTTGGCAATTGTAGAACGCTTTTTACCAACACGATCGCTCATTTGTTCTTGCGTTAAATTGATTTCGTCAATTAAACGTTGGTAAGATAGCGCAATCTCTATTGGGTCTAAATCTTGACGTTGAATGTTTTCAACAAGAGCCATTTCTAACGACTCTTGGTCATTAGCTATTCTAATATAAGCAGGAATAGTTTCAAGACCTATTAATTTTGAAGCTCTAAACCTACGTTCTCCAGATACCAATTGGTATTTGTTGAATTCTAGTTTTCTTACTGTTATAGGTTGAATAACTCCAAGCTCTTTAATTGAAGATGCTAGTTCACGTAAGGCTTCTTCATTAAAGTTTGTACGAGGCTGAAAAGGGTTAATCTCAATAGCTTCAATATCTAAATCAACAATATTACCAATTACCTTATCTGCATTTTTGTCCTGAACCGAATTGATATCATTAGAAGGGTCTTTAAGCAGTGCTGAAAGTCCTCTACCTAATGCTTGTTTTTTTGTTGCCTTCGCCATTAGCCATTCTTTTTAATAATTTCCTTTGCCAAACTTAAGTAATTTGTAGCACCTTTACTACTTACATCGTAGTTAATAATGCTTTCACCATAGCTAGGAGCTTCACCTAATCTTACATTACGCTGAATAATGGTTTCAAAAACCATATCACTAAAATGCTTTTGAACTTCTTCTACAACTTGATTTGAAAGTCTTAAACGTTGGTCGTACATGGTTAAAAGCATACCTTCAATATCCAAGTTTTGATTATGGATTTTTTGAACACTTTTTACTGTGTTTAGTAGTTTGCCTAAACCTTCCAAAGCAAAATATTCACATTGAATTGGAATAATCACAGAGTCTGAAGCCGTTAAAGCGTTTAATGTTAACAAACCTAACGATGGTGCACAGTCAATTAAAATATAATCGTAAGATGATTTTAGGTGAGAAATCGCTTTTTTAAGCATGTACTCACGTTCATCTTTATCTACTAGTTCAATTTCAATAGCCACTAGGTCAATATGAGCTGGTATGATATCTACATTTGGAGAATCAGTAGACATTATACATTCTTCAGCTGAAGTAGTATGCTCTAATAATTGATAGGTTCCTATTTCAATAGTTTCTACATCAATACCAAGACCTGAAGTAGCATTGGCTTGAGGGTCAGCATCAATGAGCAACACTTTTTTTTCTAAAACACCTAAAGATGCGGCTAAGTTAACAGAAGTAGTTGTTTTACCTACTCCTCCCTTTTGATTGGCAATTGCAATGATTTTACCCATTAATATGATTTGGTTTTTTGTCCCGTAAAAATACAATTATTTACGAGTTTATAAAATGGAAGTTGTTAACAGTTTTATAAATAAAAAAACCACTTTAATTTTTTAAAGTGGCTTTAAGTATTGAGTTTATTTAATTATTTTAAATTAAATACATAACCTATTTTAAGTTGAAAGTTTGTTCCATAATCCTCTGCTTCACCTGGAACTTGGTAGCTGTAATCAGAGAAAGCTAGTTCAAACATGAACTTATTTTTGCTTACGTTTATAAATGTTCCAAATTTGTAGAGAAGTGAAAAAGTTTGATTAACATCTCTTTCATAAATTACCTCAGAAAGATTATCTCTTTCTTGAATTTCATGAGATAGGGTAAAACCATAAGATGTACCTAAACCAATATAGGGACTAAAAAGCCCTTTTTTGTTATAAAAAGGTTGATAAAGAGCTAATAAATAAGGCTCAATTACACTTGCATCATGTACAATATTTCTATCACTTACAAAGTTAGGTTCTCTGTAGCTATAATCAACTTTCTTTTGGTTGTATTCAATTCCAAAAAGAAAGGATAAGTTGTATTTATTTATGTTAGGTGAATAACTAACAAATCCTCCAATACCTAAGCCCATACTAGGACTTTCAGTTTTATAACCTCCTGTAGTTGTGTCTTCAAAATTAGCATAATTTCCTCCAACTGTAACTCCAGCTTCAAAGAGATTCACTACTTCTTCATCTATAGAAAAGTCATTAATATCGTTATTTGTACAGGCATTTAGTTCGCTAACAAATTTAGATAAACTTTTACGGTTATATTTTACAGCATTAACTTTGGATTGAAGTTCTTTACAGTTCTTACTATAATTATTCAGTACACCTATGTAAGTGTTAATAGTGCTTTCGTATTTACCTTGATCTGTCGATGTTTCAATTTTCTTTACTTCGAGCTTGTTCAATCCCTCTGTTTCGTTTTTGAGATAATAGGTGTCATCTAGGATTAAAAGGGAAACATCACTTTCTATAACATATTCAAAAAATTTAGCAGGTTGATTGTTTTCGGAAAGGCTTATATATTTTTTATAGGGTTTTTTAAAACTAAAAGTTTGTATAGCTTGAGCATTTAATATTTTTTCATTGCTATCGATACTGTGTTTAAAAATAATTTCTCTTTCAGAGATTATTTTGATTAAACCGCTAAATTCTTCTTGATTTTTTGAGGTATAACTACCATCTTTAAATTCATTTTGAGCATTACTAATTAACGTAAATAATAGGAATGCAAATAAAAAAGTGTTTTTCATTAATTGATTAATATAAGTTAGAAATCAAATATAAGTATTAATCAATCAAAATCTCCAAAATCTTTATAGCAGCATCACTAATTTTTGTTCCTGGTCCAAAAACAGCTACAGCTCCTACATCAAATAAATATTGATAGTCTTGTTTTGGGATTACACCTCCAACAATTACCATAATATCATCACGACCATAACTTTTAAGTGCTTCAATAACTTGTGGCACTAGAGTTTTATGTCCAGCAGCTAATGATGAAACGCCTAAAATATGTACATCATTTTCTACAGCTTGTTTAGCGGCTTCTTGTGGTGTTTGAAACAGTGGACCAATATCTACATCAAAACCAACATCAGCATAACCTGTAGCAACAACTTTTGCACCACGATCATGACCATCTTGTCCCATTTTTGCTATCATAATGCGAGGACGTCGTCCATCTTGTTCAGCAAATTTATCAGCTAATTCTTTAGCTTTTTTAAAGGATTCGTCGTCTTTTATTTCTTTACTATACACACCACTAAATGATTTAATTTGCGCTTTATAGCGACCAAAAGCAGCTTCTAAAGCATCACTTATTTCTCCTAAAGTTGCTCGTTCTCGAGCTGCTTCTACAGCTAAAGCTAATAAATTTTCTTGTCCTGTTTTAGCAACTTTAGTTAATTTTGATAATGCTGCTTGTACTTTTCCGGTATTTCTTTCTGCTTTAATAGCCTTTAAGCGTTCTATTTGGGAGTTGCGTACAATTTGGTTGTCAACTTCAAGTGTAGCGATTGGATCTTCTTCTTGTAATCTATATTTGTTTACACCAACTATAATGTCTTGACCAGAATCAATTCGAGCTTGCTTTCGTGCAGCAGCTTCTTCAATTCTAATTTTAGGAATACCAGCTTCAATAGCTTTTGTCATTCCGCCTAATGCTTCAACTTCTTCAATCAGTTCCCATGCCTTTTGAGCAATGTCATGTGTTAGTTTTTCTACATAATAGCTTCCTGCCCAAGGGTCAACGGTTTTTGTAATATGGGTTTCTTCTTGTAAAAATATTTGTGTGTTACGCGCAATTCTAGCCGAAAAATCTGTTGGTAATGCAATAGCTTCATCCAATGCATTGGTGTGTAAACTTTGTGTGCCGCCAAAAGCTGCAGCAGCAGCTTCAATAGTTGTTCGTGCTACATTATTAAATGGATCTTGCTCTGTTAAACTCCAGCCACTGGTTTGACAATGGGTTCGCAATGCTAAAGATTTTGAATTTTTAGGATTGAATTGTTTTACCAATTTTGCCCAAAGCATTCTTGCAGCACGCATTTTGGCAATTTCCATAAAATGGTTCATCCCAATTGCCCAGAAGAACGATAAACGTGGCGCAAAGGTGTCAATATCCATTCCTGCATCAAGTCCTTTTCTAATGTATTCTAATCCATCAGCTAAAGTGTAAGCCAATTCAATATCACAAGTAGCTCCAGCTTCTTGCATGTGGTATCCGGAAATACTGATACTGTTGAATTTAGGCATGTTTTTGCTGGTATATTCAAAAATATCTGAAATGATTTTCATGGATGGTGTAGGAGGATAGATGTAAGTGTTTCTTACCATAAACTCCTTTAAAATGTCATTTTGAATAGTACCAGATAACTGTTCAGGTTTTACACCTTGTTCTTCGGCAGCAACAATGTAAAATGCCATAATTGGTAGTACAGCACCATTCATGGTCATAGATACACTCATTTTATCTAGCGGAATTTGATCGAAGAGAATTTTCATGTCCTCAACACTATCAATAGCAACTCCTGCTTTTCCAACATCTCCAACAACACGTTCGTGGTCACTATCATAACCACGATGTGTAGCCAAATCGAAGGCTACAGACAATCCTTTTTGACCTGCAGCAAGATTACGTCTGTAAAAAGCGTTACTTTCTTCTGCTGTTGAAAATCCTGCATATTGACGAATAGTCCATGGTCTACGAACATACATTGTGCTGTATGGACCACGAAGGTTTGGAGCTATTCCAGCCACAAAATTTAGATGTTCAACAT
This sequence comes from Gaetbulibacter sp. NE, assembly GCF_025548475.1. Classification (NCBI taxonomy): domain Bacteria; kingdom Pseudomonadati; phylum Bacteroidota; class Flavobacteriia; order Flavobacteriales; family Flavobacteriaceae; genus Gaetbulibacter; species Gaetbulibacter sp. NE. The sequence continues at coordinate 207,893 of NZ_JAOQHY010000002.1, forward strand.
TTTTAAGGTCATCTTTAGAGTAGGTTGATTGAACATTTATATCTTCCGCAGTCGTAAAAAGCCCTCTCTGTCCTTCGGACATCTCTCCCAAAGGAAGAGAATCTTGGTTCTTGGTTCTTGGCTCTTGATTCTTTAAGGTAATATGTTGAATGTTTTTTCTAGACATTATAAAATCATTTTTTGAAGAAATGGGTCAAAATAGACGTCAAAAGGTGTGGTTAGATTAATGAAGACCGTTTTGTGATTAGACGAAATAATATAAGTTGTACTAAAGGTTGAGGTTTGTTTAGCTTCATTATCAATTCTGTGTACAACTTTGAAAATTTGCGGACCATTACTAGCATTATACTTGGCTGTGATTTTAGTGAATTTTAAATCGGTGTTTTCAGCTACTCTTTCATTGCCAAGACGTATCATTCCTAATAAATATTGAGCGTCTCTCTTGTAAAGTGGCATATAAGGCATTGTATTTATACTATAGGTAGAACGCGTAGTTTCATCAAAATATAAATATAAATTACCTTCCAGTTCTCTCATGGACTTTAGCCTTTTAGACTCGTACTCATAGTCTTTTTTTGTGGCTAAAGAATCTAGTAATTGTTGATACTCTACTGATGAGTAACGTTTAAAAACATCAGGTAGATATATTTTTATGCCATCGTCTTCAAGCATGTGGTATTTACCAAAAATTTCGTCTTCAGCATTTAATTCTATCCAGCTTTTGACGTCATTGGCAACATTAAGACACGATTGAAATGTTACTACAACAAGTAATAATACTGTTATTTTAATGGTTGTGACCTTCATGCGAATCTTTTGACTCAATTTCTTTTTTTACAGGTTTCTTATTGAAATCTATGTTTGCTTCTGGTTGTTTGTTAAAGTCTACACCAAATAGTTTAGCATAGTATAAATCTAATGCTACAAAAAGAGCTAAATACTTGTCTTTTGTTATGCTTATGGTGTTTCGTCTTAATTCTTCGCTATACATTCTGTAGCTCATACTATTAGTGTCAACTAAAGCATTGAAAGTAATTTTTAAATCACCCTCTTGCATATTAGAAGCAATACAAGCGACTAAAGGGTTAGCGTAGTTTAAAGTATAATCACCCTCTTTAGTATTCCATAAATCGGATTTAGATTTTAAAGCTTCAAACAGTTCTTTTGTGTGTTTTGATGTGATAGCTATATAATTAACTTTATTAACTCTTACATCGCTTAAAAACCTAACATAAGACCTATTTGGACTTTGGGTTTTTGGATCGTAAGCGTTTATTAAATCTTTTTCAAAAGACATTAATGCCTCGTTAAGAAGAAGAGAGTCTTTGCTTTTACAGTCTTTTAATTCGTTATTGTTAGCATATTTGTAATCTACTTCAGGCGTTTTTGGTTCTTGCTTACAGTTCCACAATACTAAACTTGCAATAAGGCATGTAATAATTAATTTAAACTTCATGATGTTGTGTTTATTCATTATTAATTCGTTCTTGTTCCATTGACTCAGCTAATCTGTTTTCAATTATTGGAGCAATAAGTGTTTTTACAGGGTTGTGTTTTACAAAAGGGTATAGCTCAAGTTCGTGCTTCATTTTATCGTTAGGGTTTGGATGCTTGTTTGTTCCTAATAAAATGAGTTTGTTAGCATTAAAATCTTCTTGTTCTTTAGTAGCACTTTCTTTTATTTTACGTTGAATAGTGCCTTCTTTAAGTTGTTTTAAAAATCCACCATTACTTTCTATATCTTTAAATAATGCTAAGGTTTTTTCTGAAATTTGCTCAGTTAACGTTTCTACATAATAATTACCATCGGCAGGATTATTGACTTTGTCAAAGTAACTTTCGTGCTTTAAAACTAATAACTGATTTCTCGAGATTCGCTCTCCGAATTCGTTGTCTTTATGATAAATAGCATCATAAGGTAAATTACATACCGAATTTGCGCCACCAAGAATTGCACTCATACACTCTGTTGTAGTACGTAGCATATTGGTGTTGTAATCATAAAGCGTTTTATTGCGCTTTGTAGGTGTAGCAAAAATGTGACACTGTGGATTAAAATTGAAAGCTTCGGCAAGTGTTGAAAACAATAACCTTAAAGCACGAAGTTTAGCAATCTCAAAGAAATAATTTGTGCCTACTGAAACATTAAAAACAATGTTGAATTCTTTTTTAGCTTCAGTAGAAAGTAGTGCGTCAAGATGATTGAAATATTCATTAACATGTGCTAGCGCATATGCTAATTGTTGCACAATAGTTGCTCCCGAATTTTGATATAAAGCAACATCAACACTTAAAGAATTGGTACTTTTTACAATACTTTCAAAAATAGAATGGTCGGTTTTTAAGTCTTTAAACCAATTGCCAGTTCTTGCTAATTGACCAATAATATCTGTTAGGATATAAACCTTGTCTTTTGACGTTTTGCTGAGGATTTCAGTAACGTATTCAGTATCTAAAAACTGTAATTCAAAATAGAGTAGCGTAGTGTTGGTGTCAATTGATTTGAGGAGTTCTTCTAAGTTTATTTTAGTGTTAGGAATAATAAACTTGATGCTTTCGGCTCCTCTAGAAAGTGCATCAATAGCTTTTTCGTTAGATTTCTTAGCATCAGCAACAAAAATAGTTTGGCAAATGTGCCATTGTGTTGCTTCTGCATCTGAAATTTCAGGAAGTGCATCAAACTCATCAGCATGATAAAAAGGTCTTACATCAATGCCTTCGTTTGATTTCCATATTAATGTGTCATTATAATCAGCACCTTTAAGGTCAGCTTGAATTTTTTGTTTCCATTGCTTTGATGAAACACCATCAAAGTTGGAAAATAACGGATTATTTTTCATTACTCTGTTTTGCTAAGCTATCTTCATACTCAATGATATAAATCTCTTCATTTTCCTTTTTCATATAGTATTTTTCTCGAGCTAGTTTTTCAATACCTTCTTCGGTTTTTAGCTCTTTAATAGCTTTATTGTCTTTTTCAATTTCCTTTTTATAATACTCTTTTTCGTTTTCTAAATCCTCCATTTCTGAATTTAATTCATGATGAATTAAAAAGGAGTTAGTGTCAAAAAACAGCATCCATATTGCAAAAGGCACAAGTATGATTACAAAAAGATTTTTGAAAGGTTTTAAATATTTTATGTTTTTCTTTTTTGGCATTGTAAGCTACAAGCGTTGATTAATAATAGTTTTAACTATATCAACTGCTACAGTATTGTACTTATTGTTTGGTATGATAATGTCTGCATACTCTTTCATAGGTTCTATAAATTGCTGATGCATAGGTTTTAATGTGTTTTGGTAACGCGATAATACTTCGTCAATGTCTCTTCCTCTTTCAGAAATATCTCGTTTTAAACGACGTATAAGGCGTTCATCACTATCAGCATGCACAAATATTTTTATATCAAACATGTCTCTCAACTCAGGATTGGTAAGGATAAGAATACCCTCAACAATCATCACTTTTCTTGGTTTGGTTTTTACAACATCACCTGTTCTGTTATGTTTTACAAAAGAGTAAACAGGTTGATCTATTGTATTTCCTTTTTTTAACTCTTTAAGGTGTTCTTCCAAAAGTTCAAAATCGATAGAACGAGGATGGTCAAAATTAATTTTTACTCGTTCGTCATAACTCAAATGAGACGTATCTTTGTAATATGAGTCTTGAGAGATGACCCCAACTTCACCTTCGGGAAGTTGAGCTAATATTTGATTAACCACAGTTGTTTTTCCACAACCTGTTCCTCCTGCGATTCCTATAATGAGCATATTTTTTGTTTAGAATTTAGGCAAATTTAAGTATTTACAAGAAAAATTAAGGCTGAATTTTTGAAACTTCATCTTCGGTAATCATTTTATTATTGGTGTTTCCCCAAGAGTTTGTAATGTAATTCATTACATCGGCAACTTCTTGGTCGCTTAGTCCTAAAGGTGTCATTACATTATCATATTCAACACCATTAACTGTTATTTTTCCTTTTTGTCCGTACTTAATAGCTTTTATACTTTCAGCTCTTTTGTTCATTAAATAATCCGATTTCGCCAAAGGCGGAAATGTGCGTGGTACACCTTGTCCGTTTGGTAAATGGCAAGCCATACAAAAGTCGTTGTACACTTCAGAACCACGTTGTATACTTTCTTGTATTTCTGGGCTTTTATCTTCTTTCTTGCTATTGCAAAACGTTAATGTAGCGAAAGCTATAATAAATAATAGTGGTTTGGTTTTTATCATTTTTTTGGTAACAGTTTTACAATTCCTAAGTTTTCAATACCTACATAAATGTAACCGTCTGGTCCTTGATTTATTGAACGCACACGACCTAAGTTGTCTAAAAGACGTTCTTCCTTAATTACTTTACCATTTTTGATGACACATTTATCAAGATATTGAAATTTTAATGATCCAACAAGAAGGTCTCCTTTCCAACCAGGATATTTATCGCTAGTTATAAAAGCCATTCCACTAGGAGCAATTGAAGGATCCCAATAATGAAAGGGTTGTTCCATGCCTTCTTTTTCGGTAATGTCAGTAAATTTTGTTCCACTATAATTGATACCATAACTTATAACTGGCCATCCGTAATTTTTTCCAGATTTTATAATATTGATTTCGTCTCCTCCTCTAGGACCATGTTCATGAGTCCATATTTCACCAGTTTCATAGTGTAAAACCATACCTTGCGGATTTCTATGACCATAGGAAAAAATTGCAGGTTTTGCGTTAGGTGTGTTTACAAACGGATTATCTATTGGGATTGACCCATCACTATTTAACCTATAAACTTTACCGCAATCTTTTGTTATGTCTTGTGGATTTGTATCTCTATCTCCACGTTCGCCAATAGTAAAATATAAATACCCTTGGTTGTCAAAAACTATTCTTGAACCAAAATGTTGACCTCTTGTTGTATTAGGACTAGCTTTGTACAATAGTTGTTTATCAACTAAAGTGTTGTTTTTTAGTTTTGCTCTCATTAAGGCTGTATTGCCTCCTTTTTCTTCTCCTTCAGGAGATGCATAGGTGAAATAAATCCAACCGTTATCTTTATACTCAGGATGTAAACAAATGTCCAATAAACCTCCTTGACCTCTTACATATATTTCCGGTAAACCAGAGATAGTAGTTTTTTGACCATTTTTAAAATGAATGAGTTCACCACTTTTTTCAGTTATTAGTATTGAGTTATCAGGTAAAAATGCAAATCCCCAAGGTATATTAAGTTCTTTTACAACTAGTTCGTAATCGTGGTTTGTATTTACGGGATTTTTATCTTGAGCGCAAGCAAAAACACTTAATAATGCTATAAAAAGCATGTACTGTTTTTTAAATTTCATATAAAAATGATTTTGAGCTTAAATTTAATGATAAAATGTGTCAGTTTTTAAAAAAAGGTATATATTTGCAGTCCTAAAAATGATAACCAAAATTCGGGGTGTAGCGTAGCCCGGTTATCGCGCCGCGTTTGGGACGCGGAGGTCGCAGGTTCGAATCCTGCCACCCCGACAAAAATTAATACCAATAGAAACTAAAACCTTGTAAATCGTATAATTTACAAGGTTTTATGGTTTTTAGACTATCATAAGAATTGAATTAATATAGTTTAATTCGGTTAACAATTCGGTTAACAGTTAGCAGAGTATAAAAGTGTTAACCGAATAGATGCTTAAAATACTGTAATTGAAATAGTTGATTTGACTTTCGTCTCGATGAATGTTTAACAAAAAGACGACAACTATGCAATCACAAGCCACCTTTAGCTTATCATTTTGGGTAAGCGCTTCACGTAAAATTAATAACCAAGTTTCTGTTTATGCTCGAATAACAGTTAACGGTAAACGTGCAAATATCAGTCTGCAACGAAAAGTAATTGTTTCCGAATGGGATTCCAACAAAGGAAAAGCTAGAGGAAACAAACAGGAATCTCGATTACTCAATAGATATTTAGACCAGGTCAAAAATAGAATCTATGAAGCTCACGATGAACTTGTAAAAGAAAAAGCGTTTATCTGTGCTCAATCTATTAAAGCTCGTTTTCTTGGAGAGGATAACGAAGAATATTCTTTGTTAACATTGGTTGATTACCACAACACCCAAATGAGCGAATCTTTAAGCTATGGTACTTTAAAGAATTACTTTACAACTCAAAAGTATATCAAACTATTCCTAGACAAAAAGAAAATACAAGATATATATTTGACACAATTAACCTATCGATTTTTAGTTGACTTCGAAAAGTTCTTACGTTCCCATGTTCCAGAGGACCATCAAAAGCAAATGGAAAACAATACAGTTATGAAGCATATTCAACGACTTCGAAAAATGGTAACATTAGCCTATAAAATGGAGTGGATGGATAAAGATCCATTCATAAAATTCAAGCCAACTTATATAAAGAATGAACGTGAGTTTTTAAGTGATGATGAGTTGCAAACTATTATCGAAAAAGCATTTGAAATCAAAAGACTGGAGCTCGTTAAGGATTTATTTGTTTTCAGTTGTTATACAGGTTTATCATACATTGATGTCATGAACCTCAACGAAGACAATATTACATTTGGGATTGATGGTGGCAAATGGATAATCACCAATAGACAAAAAACACATAACAAAGTGAAAATTCCATTACTTCCAATTGCTGAAGAGTTGATAGAAAAGTACAAAGAACATATTAAAACCAAGAAAACAAAAACCTTATTCCCTAATATTTCTAATCAAAAGCTCAACTCATATTTAAAAGAGATTGCGGACTTATGCAAAATCAAAAAGAATCTAACGTTTCACATTGCGCGACATACATTTGCTACAACGATAACTTTGAGCAACGGTGTACCTATCGAAACTGTTTCTAAGCTGCTTGGCCATTCTAAAATCGCTACAACACAAATTTATGCTAGAGTAATTGAAAGTAAAGTATCTAAAGATATGAATTCATTAAAAGAAAAACTTAAAAATAGCGGTATTAATAATGACCAAAGAACTAAACGTAGTTCTTTAAGATGAGATTATTTGAAGAATTAGTCATAAAATTTGAAGTTTAATATTTTCATTTACATTTGTTATTAAGTTGCAAATTCATGAATCGAGTATTATTTGTATTATTGTTTATATGCAATTTATTATTTTCTAATAATGAAAGAGATTCGCTTTTCAGTAAACTTGACGCAGAATTACAGAAAAAAAGTTTCTATGATAGTCAAAAAGAAAAGTGCATAAAGCTACTAATTAAAGAAAGTGCTGAAGCAGATAATTTATTAGGCCAATATTAATATTTTCATTTACATTTGTTATTAAGTTGCAAATTCATGAATCGAGTATTATTTGTATTATTGTTTATATGCAATTTATTATTTTCTAATAATGAAAGAGATTCGCTTTTCAGTAAACTTGACGCAGAATTACAGAAAAAAAGTTTCTATGATAGTCAAAAAGAAAAGCGCATAAAGCTACTAATTAAAGAAAGTGCTGAAGCAGATAATTTATTAGGCCAATACCAAATATTTGATCAGATTTTTGAAGAATATAAGTTTTATCATTTCGATGAAGCACTAAAATATATTGAAAAAAATATTCAAATTGGGGAAAAACTTGATGATGAATTGTTTTTCAATCAAGCAAAGTTAAAACTCGGTCTTCTATTGGTAAATTCCGGTAGATACAAGGAATCTATTGATGCCTTAAATGAAATAAAGAGAGACTCGCTTCCTGAAACAATACTCAATGATTATTATATAGCTTATAAAGAAGGGTATTCCGGCCTTTCATACTATACTAAAGTTACCAGTAATAAGTCTAATTACACACAGTTATACTTGGCTTACCAAGACTCACTATACTCCCGACTTAAAGCAGATTCTGAAGAAGCTTTGAGGTTAAAGGAAAAGGAGTATAGAGATAACAGAAATCTTAAAATGGCTATTAAAGTTAATGACCAACGGTTGTCAGAGGCTGATGAAGGTTCAAGATTATATTCTTTAATAACATTCGAGAGGTCATTGCTGTATGAATTAGAAAATAATATTGCTGAACAAAGAAAATATTTGATTTTATCGGCCATATCTGATATAAAAGCCTCAGTTAAGGATAATGCCTCACTAGGAACACTTGCTAAAATTTTATTTATTGAAGGCGATTTGGATCGCGCACATTTATACATCAATTTTTCTTATAGCGATGCTGAATTTTATAATTCCCAATTACGTTTTGTTAATATAGCTAATACCATGCCTTTAATTTCAAAGGCTTATGAGGAGAAAACTGAAAAACAGAAAAAGAAACTAGAGTATTCGTTAATATTTATTAGTGTTCTAGCTGCTTTTCTAATAATAGCCATTTATGTTGTATACAATCAAGTAAAGAAAGTTTCAATTGCAAAAAACGAATTAAAAGTTTCCAATGAAAATTTAAACAAACTTAATATTGAACTTTCGGAATTGGACCAAGTTAAAGAGCATTATATAGGTTCATTCCTTAATCTTTATTCTGAATATATTACCAAGCTTGATGTTTATAGAAAATTGGTTAGTAAGTACGTAAAGGCAAATCAAATGAATGCTTTGTTAGACCTTTCTAAATCTAAACAAATGATCGATGAGGAATTAGAGATATTTAACAAGAACTTTGATAGTTCATTTTTACATATGCATCCAGATTTTGTTGAATCTGTTAACAGTCTTCTAAAGGAAGGAGACCAAATTCAATTAAGTAAAAATGACCAATTAAATACTGAATTAAGAATTTTAGCACTTATAAAACTGGGTATAACTAGTAGTTCCAAAATTGCAAAAATTTTAAGGTATTCAGTAAATACTATTTACAACTACAGAGCGGCAATTAAAAGTATGGCAAAAGACAAAACTTCATTTGAAGATTTAATAAAAAAGATAAAATAAAATTATCAATTCTTTTATTTAGGCTCTTTTAAGTAGTTTTAATTCAAAAAACACGCTATATTTTTTTCTTTTTCGTATTTAACACCCACTTTTTTATATTATTATATTTTATATAAAAACCAGTAAGTCAATAAATTAAATTAAAATTAAGCTTTAATTTATCCACTTTTTTATTATTGGCTATTGTCACAGGCTCTTTGTTAGGGTAACTTGCAACAAGGAATTTTTTTAACTAAAGCTTAACTAATATATGATACAACAAAAGTGGTTAAAAGTAATAATACTTTTTCTTTTTATTCATTTTTCCGCAATTGCTCAGAAGAAAATTTCTGGACAAATTTTGGATAATAATAAAGTTCCGTTGCCAGGTGTTTCAATTATAATTAAAGGAACAACTATTGGAACAAGTACAGATTTTGATGGCAATTACAGTATAGACCAAGGTATTGAAAGCAATTCTATCCTTGTCATTAGCTATTTAGGTTTTAATACCCAAGAAATTATGGTTGGTGACCAAACAATTATAAATGTGACTTTGGAAGAAAACATCAATGCATTAAATGAGGTAGTGGTTGTTGGTTATGGCTCTCAATTGAAAAAGGATATTACCGGTTCAGTAACAACAATAGATGGCGATAATTTTGAATCTAGACCTAACACTCAACTAGGTTCGCTATTACAAGGTCAATCAGCAGGTGTTCAGGTTGTTTCAAGTTCAGGTAAGCCATCTGGAGGTTTTAGTGTGAGAATAAGAGGTACAAACTCAATTAATGCAAGTAGTGAACCTTTATATGTTGTTGATGGAGTTCCGACTACAGATACAAGATCAATAAATCCTAGTGACATTGATACAATCACAGTCTTAAAAGACGCCTCCTCATCAGCCATTTATGGTGCACAGGGAGCTAACGGAGTGGTTTTAATAACAACAAAAAGAGGAACGACTGCAAAGCCAGAGATAAGTTTAGATACCTATTCAGGTTTTTCTCAAGTATGGAAAACATTACCGGTCTTAAATGGAGAACAATACCGTGATTTAATGACCGAAATGGGATTATCTACTGATTGGGAAAACTACACTGAACGGACAGATTGGCAAAATGAAATATTTCAAAATGGTTTTTCTCAAAATTACCAGGCTTCTGTTTCTGGTAGATCAGAATCTACAAATTACTTCGTATCAGCGGGCTATTTGTCTCAAGAAGGTGCGGTCAGGAGTTCGGAAATGCAAAGAACAAATTTTAAAATTAATTTAGACCAAGAGATTAATGATTGGTTAAAGGTTGGTACAAGAATGGCCTATACTATTTACAGTGATGTAGATGTAAACGACAACAATAGTGTTAATCAAGGAGGTGTCCTTTTAGGAGCCTTAACCACACCTTCAATTATTGGGGTTTTTAATGAAGATGGAATGTTTACAAGTAATCCGTTTCAAAATTGGGAAAACCCGCTAGCAAGTACTGACGGACTAGATCGGGAATTCAATGAGCAACGAATAATAGGTAATATATATCTAGAGGCAAAATTCCTTAAAAATTTCAAATATCGTTTCAATTATGGAATTGATAATGGCCATGGTGTTTTTGATTCTTTTTTAGATCCTTTTAGGACTGGATTTGGTGTTGCCATAGGAGGTCAAGGAATCAATAATACAGATAAAAGGTCTTATTATATAGTAGAAAACACATTAAGCTTTAATAAAAGTTTTAACAAGCATTCAGTAGAGGCTTTAGTTGGTTCTGTTGCCCAGAAATTTAAATTTGAAAATAGTGCTATTCAAACGCGTAATTTTTCTAGTGCAACAATATCAACGCCAAATGGAGGTTCAGAAGTGTTTTTGGCTTCTGCATCAAAATCTGAAAAATCAAACGCATCATTCCTGAGCAGAATAAATTATAGTTATGATGATAAATATCTTCTTACTGCCAACTTTAGAGCAGATGGTTCAAGTGTTTTTGGACCTAATAAGCGGTGGGGATACTTTCCTTCATTTTCTTTAGGTTGGAGGGTTTCAAACGAAAGGTTTTTTAAAGACGATTCATTTATTAATGATTTAAAAATAAGAGCTGGATGGGGACTTGTTGGAAATGACAATATAGCGCCTTACAGCTATTTAGGTCGTGTAGGTTCTGGTGCTAATTATCCTTTTGGAGGTGTAGCCCAACCTGGAACTTTCCCAGCATCAATAGAAAATCTTGAGTTAAAATGGGAAGAATCTGAACAAACTAATGTAGGTATTGATGTCTCTCTTTTTAATAGTAGAATTAATTTTACTGCTGATGCCTACATAAAAAAAACTAGAGATCTTCTTTTAAATGCACCACTTCCAACTGCAACCGGTTTTGATAGTGCTATTCAAAATATTGGAGAAATTGAAAATAAAGGGCTGGAATTTGCTTTAAATACCGTTAATGTAACATCAAAAAACTTTTCTTGGAATACTGGATTTAATATTTCATTTAATCGTAATGAAGTTATTAACCTAGTAGGTCAGGAATTGCTTCAAGGAGGAATAACTGGAGGTAGAGGCGAAGCAAGCTTGGTACGTGAAGGTAAGCCTTTAGGTACACTTTACGGTTATATTTTTGGAGGGGTTGATCCAATGACAGGAGATGCTTATTATATTGATAGAAATGGTAATTCTACTTTTACACCAAGTCCTGAAGATAGAACAATAATAGGGGATGCTAATCCCGATTTTTATTATGGAATAACAAGCTCATTAAATTATAAAGGGTTTGGATTGTTCTTGTTTCTTCAAGGTTCTCAAGGTAATGATATGCTAAATGTAACTCGCATTGAAACAGAGGGTATGATTGACCCTAAAAATCAATCAACTGCAGTATTAGATAGATGGCGCCAACCAGGCGATATTACTAATATTCCAAGAGCGAGTTTTGGGAATAGTGACAATTCTAGAGTGTCTACAAGGTTTATTGAAGACGCATCTTATTTAAGGTTCAAGACCATAACCTTAAGTTATGATTTGTCAAAGGAGGTTATAAAACAACTAGGAATAACAGCCTTTAAAATATATGGAACGGTAGAAAATATTTTTACAATAACAGATTATTCAGGTTTTGATCCCGAGGTAAATGCTTTTGGGGGTAATAATACCGTTCAAGGAATTGATTTCGGTACCTATCCACAAACCAGAAATTTAATATTTGGTATAAACATAACATTTTAAAAAAAACTATATATGAAACCATATAACATCCTTATCATTCTTTTTATATCAATTACATGGTTTTCCTGTGAGGATTTTTTAGACCTACAGCCTATTTCAGAGGAGACAAGTAGTAATGCCTATGAAACAGCTAGTCAAATAGAATCTGCTTTAGTAGGTGCCTATGAATCGTTTCAATCATCGGAATATTACGTTTGGGATAATCTTTTGTTCCAAGATGTAAGATCGGACAATTGTTATGCAGGTGGTGATAACCCAGAAATTTTTCAACTAGACTATTTAGATATTGCTCCAACACATTCTCGATTATTCAAACACTGGTCTAATGTTTACAACGCTATCTCAAAAGCTAATTTAGTGCTAGAACGTGTAGATGAAATTAATGATCCTCAACTTACTGAAGAACGCAGAAACCAAATTAAAGGAGAGGCACTTTTTTTACGGGCATATCATTATTTTACATTAGTGAAATTATGGGGAGGAGTTCCGTTAATTACAAATACCATTACCTCAACCGAATCTGATGAAGTAAATATTCCACGCTCTTCAGTTGAAGATGTTTATAGTCAAGTTACTTCCGATTTAGTATTGGCAGCACTTTTGCTACCAGATGTTTATGGAAATGATGCAAGTGTTAACAAAGCAAGAGCAACTTCTGGGGCGGCACACGCATTAGCTGCAAAAGCCTACGCGCAACAGCCTAATCCAGATTACCAAGAGGTTTTGAACCATATTGAAGCTTTAGAATCTAGTGAAGCCAATTACCAACTAATTAATTACAGCCAATTGTTTGATGGTAATAACTACAATAATGCAGAGTCTATAATTGAAGTACAATACCTTGGAGGAAATGAAGGAAATTATGGTCCTCAATTATTACTGCCACCTTCTGTAAGTGGTGATTCTTGGAGGAAGTTTGTAACACCATCTGTAGATTTGGTAAATGCTTTTGATTCCGAAGGTGATACAGTTAGAAAAAATACAGCCATTTTATTTGAATCTGTACAATGGGTGGATGAATTCTGGGGGAATACTCAAGGGTTTTCCATTCCATTTAGTTATAAGTGGAAAAATGCTAATGGTTTTGCAAGTGCAGACAATACTTACCTGTTAAGGTATGGTGACATTGTATTATTAAAGGCAGAGGCTTATAATGAACTGAATCAATTACAAAATGCCATCACAGAAGTAAACCGAATTAGATCCAGAGCAGGATTACCAGATTTAACTGATACGCAAAGTAATTCACAGCAAACATTACGCACATCTATACTTAAAGAGCGCCGATTAGAATTATTTCAGGAGGGACAAAGATGGGATGATCTTGCAAGATATAATATGCTAGTTTCTACTATGAATAATTTGGTTGAAATTGATTTGAGAACTGGTAATCAAGTTAACTATAACATGACAGAGGCTAAAAAACTCTTACCAATTCCACAACAAGAATTAGATAGAAACCCTGCTCTAGTACAAAACCCCCTTTAAAAAAAAATAGTTATGAAAACAAAAAAAATATTTATTGCCTTATTTGTGGTTTTACTTGGTTTTACATTCATTTCTTGTGATACCGATGATAATTTGCAACCTGAAGGTCAATGGGAGTTAAGCTCACCAGAAATCTTGTTGCCAACATCAGAGCCAACGATTGTATTAGATGAATCTACACCAAATGAAACCATTACGTTTAGTTGGGAAGCTGCTAAATCTTCTGCTGGATATGCAGTTACTTACGAAGTTTTTATTGATAATTTAAACGGCGACTTCACTTCACCGTTTTTCTCTTCTGTTTCGTCAAATAATGGTAGCGGAACATCACTTTCTGTGAGTTATGAAGAATTGAACGAAGCTCTAGCCTATGGTGGTTATCCCGCAAATTCTGAAGCACATGTAGCTTTTGCGATTAAGGCAACGAGCTTAAGTAAAACAAGTCAATCTACTAGAGCGATTAAGGTAGTGAGATTTGAAAATGAAATCATTCCGCAGAATTTATATTTGTCTGGATCAGCTACAGAAAATGGTGAAGACCTTTCTCAAGGCATTCAATTAAGACGCTTATCAAACAGCAGTGGTTCACTGTCAAATATCCATGAAATATATACCAGTTTAGTAGCTGGCGAAACGTATAAATTTTATAGTGAGCGTTCACTGCCGGCATTACAATTTGGTGGAAGTGATGGTAATCTAGAGTCTTTTGGAGACCCTATAATTGCTGAAACTTCTGGACAATTTAGAGTAAAAGTAGATTTAGACAATAACACCTATGAACTACTTCAAATTAACTTTTGGAGTATGGTGGGTACACCAATAGCCGGTGGTTGGGGAGGTGACGAACCTCTGGATTATCAGGGTAATAGTGTTTGGAGGGCTTCTATCAACTTATTGGAGACTGGAGGTTTCGTTTTTAGAGCAAATGGAGATTGGGGATATTTGTTAAAACGGGTTGTAGGAACTCAAAATACGGTGGTATTAGAAAGTGATGCAGCAAATCAAGGCGTGACTTATGAGGATATACCAAATAATCAAACAGGTCAATATTTTGTGACTTTAGACCTTTCGGCCGAAAATTACACTTATTCTTTCGAGGTTGATGACTCGGTTGTAGATCCTATTGATACACCTGCGCAATTATTCTTATTAGAAAACGGATCTATGATTGAAGAGTTTTCTTTGAGTGGCGATGTCTTTAGTTCTAATCGTTTTATCCCTATGCAGGCCAGTAATACTTATACACTTAATAGTGCTAGTGATGGTTCAGGAACTTCCTATTCTGTAAATGGCTTACTTGCCGAAAGTGTTACACCCGATGCCGATATAGTGTCAGATGCACTTACATTAGTTGAAAGCAGTGATAATTTTACTGTGTTTGCAGACAGAGCGTTACGATTTAGTATAGATTTTAGCGCACCAGCATTAAACTGGACCTATTATAACTTTAAATTATTCCATTGGCAAGTTTGGGATGATAGAGAGGAGTTCCCAATGACATACGCTCACCCAAATACATTTACTGTAACTACGGACCTTATAGCTGGTTCTGAAAGTAAATTTATTAGCCCTTGGGATTTTGATTTAGGAAGTGATAATCCATCATCATTAACAGGAAACCTTATCAATGGTGGCGGTTCAAATTTACTTAATATCAATACTGATGGTACTTACACAGTGACCATAATTCTCAACGATGATTATCAAACAGGTTCTTATGAATTTGCCCAATAAATAAATTTAAAATGAAGATATCAAATAATTTTATATCCAGAACAGTGATACTATTAGCCTTACTTTTTGCATTTCTATCTTGCAGTGACGATCAAATGCCTACTTACCCACCTCCAGAAGTTGAAGAACTTAATGTAGACTATTACTTGACTTCACCGGATCAAACAAATTTGCTGACTTTGCAATCTGGCGGTATGTTTCCTCTAGCGACTAATAATAATTTTACTATTAATGTTTCAGAAGAGACAACTTTTCAAGAAATGGATGGTTTTGGTTATACCTTAACAGGAGGTAGCGCTATGTTGATAAATACTATGTCTTCTGGTTCTAGGGCTAGTTTGTTACAAGAACTTTTTGGAAATGATGCGAATAGTATTGGTTTAAGTTATTTACGAATAAGTATTGGTTCTTCAGATTTAGACAGTACAACTTTTAGCTATAATGATTTACCAAATGGGCAAACAGATGAAAATTTAGATAACTTTTCTTTAAACCCTGATATGGCCAATCTTATTCCAGTATTAACTGAAATATTAGCTATCAATCCTAATATTAAAATTTTAGCATCACCTTGGTCTGCGCCCACATGGATGAAAAGTAATGGTTCTACCATAGGAGGAGAATTATTACCACAATATTATGATACCTATGCTAACTATTTTGTAAAGTACATACAAGGTATGGCTGCGCAAGGCATTACAATAGATGCTATTACTATTCAAAACGAACCAGAAAACCCTTATAATAATCCAAGTATGCTTATGAGTGCAGAACAACAAAAAACCTTTGTTCGAGACCATTTAGGACCCTTGTTTGCAACCGAAAGCATCAGCACAAAAATTATTCTTTTTGATCATAACCTAGATAATCCAGATTATCCAATATCAATAATGAATGATGCGGTAGCTAAAAGTTTTGTAGACGGTTCTGCGTTTCATTTATATGCAGGTCAAATAAGTAATATGACTCTCGTGCACAATGCACACCCTGACAAAAATGTGTATTTCACTGAACAGTGGATAGAGGCACCGGGCGATTTCTATTCTGACATGCGTTGGCATGTTCGTGAATTAATTGTAGGAGCACCTCGTAATTGGAGCAAAAATGTATTACAGTGGAATTTAGCAGCAGACCCAAATAGTGACCCTCATACAGATGGCGGGTGTACCTCATGTTTAGGTGCAGTCACAATTAGCGGTAATGATGTAACAAGAAACCCAGGATATTATAGTCTTGCTCATGCTTCAAAATTTGTGCCTCAAGGTTCAGTGAGAATAGAATCAAACTACTCTTCAGATTTTCCAAATGTCGCATACAAAACACCAGATAATAATATTGTTGTGATTGTTTTAAATAATTCAGATGTACAAAATACACTTAATATTAATGTGGATTCAGAACCAATAACTGCTACAATTCCTGGAGGGTCTGTAGCTACATTTATCTGGTAAAAACAATAGAAATGAAACAAACACTATTATACATACTATTTACGGCAGTTACTCTTATCTCTTGTAAGCAGAAAGGAAATCCTGAAGATTTAGGGATGACTTATGAAAGCGAAGAAAAAGTTAGTTACTATGGTAAAAAGGCAAGTGTCTATACTACTGCTGAAAACACGAACAAAAGATTATCACTAGAATTACATAAAACCTTTGAAACAGCAAAACAACCATTAGAAACTGAAGTAGCCATTTTTGTTAATCCAGAAAAACAATTTCAAGAGTTTTTAGGCATTGGCGGAGCTATTACCGACGCATCTGCAGAGGTGTTTTCAAAATTAAGTAATGACAAACAAGAAGAATTACTTAAAGCCTATTATTCTGAAGATGGCATAAACTACAATATTATAAGAACCAGTATACACAGTAGTGATTTTGGTTTAGGTAGTCACACATATATAGATGAAGGAGATAAAGAGCTAAAAACATTTTCAATTGACAAAGATAAAGAGAAGCGCATCCCTATGATTAAACGTGCGCAATTTTTAATTAGTGACGATTTAGTGTTTTATGCCAGCCCTTGGAGTCCACCTGCCTTTATGAAAACTAACAAGCATATGCTTGAAGGCGGTAAGTTGCTCCCCGAATATTATCAGGCTTGGGCTAATTATTTCGTGAAGTTTATTGAAGCTTATGAAGCCGAAGGTATCCCTGTTTGGGGCGTTACAATTCAAAATGAGCCTATGGCTACACAGCGTTGGGAATCTTGTATCTATACTGCCGAAGAAGAACGTGATTTTTTAAAATATAATTTAGGGCCAACTTTTGAAAAAAATGGTTTTGGTGATAAAAACATTGTGGTTTGGGATCATAACAGAGATTTAATATCGCATCGAGCCAATACAATTTTTGAAGATTCTGAAGCGTCAAAATACGCTTGGGGAATAGGTTTTCACTGGTATGAAACATGGACTGGTGGTGACCCAAAGTATGACAACCTAAAAAACATCAATGAATCTTACCCTACTAAAAATTTATTGTTCACAGAAGGCTGTCAAGAAAAATTTGATCCCAATCAATACGATCGTTGGTCTAATGCAGAGCGCTATGGGAATTCAATGATTAATGATTTTAATAGTGGTACTGTTGGATGGACAGATTGGAATATTTTGCTTAATGAAAATGGTGGTCCAAATCACGTACAAAATTTTTGTTTCGCTCCAATCCATGCTGATACTCAAAAGAATGAACTTATTTATACGCCTACCTATTACTACATAGGCCATTTTTCAAAGTTTATTAAACCCAGAGCAAAGCGTATTAGTACTACGGCCAGTAGGAGCACAATAGAAAGCACTTCTTTTCAAAACCCAGATGGACAAATCATAACAGTAGTTATGAATAAAACAGATAACAATATAAACTACAAATTGCAAGTGGGTGATAGTGAGATATCAAATACTATTCCTCCACACGCTATGCAATCAATTATTTATTAATTAATTAATATAAATTACTTTATTATGAAAAAAAAATACTTCCTTAATTTGGTGGCGCTTGCGTTACTATTTTCTTATCAAGCATTTTCGCAAGTAGATGTTACTTTTCGTGTAGATATGTCTGCCGAATCAGTAAGTGCTGACGGTGTTCATATTACAGGTACAATTAATGACTGGAATACCAGTAGTACAACCCTTACGCAAGAAGGTTCAACCGATATTTATTCTGTAACAGTGCAGCTGGATCAAGGTTGGCATCGTTATAAATTTTTAAATGGTAATGCTTGGGGTACCGATGAGTCTGCTGGTTATCCTTGTGCTCCAAGTAATGGAGATAGATTTCTTTATGTTAATGATTCAGGTATGAGTATAACACTTGAGTCCGTGCCATTTAACGGTTGTAACTCATCTGGAACTGGTTTTGAGGTGACTTTTAATGTTGACATGTCAAGTGAAGCTTCTATTTCTGGGGATGGTGTTCATATGGCAGGATGGCATACAGATTGGAACCCTAGTGTTTTATCGCTTCCAGATGTTAATGGTGATATTCATAGTGCTACTTTGCGATTACCAACACCTTCTGACTACCCAATTACTTTTGAGTACAAATATCTTAATGGTAATGGTTGGGGAACTGAAGAAACTCCAGAATCAGAGTCAACCTGTTCGACCGTAACAGGTACTAACAGAATTGTAACGGTTAATAATTCAGGCGATAATATTTATAATGTATTTAATGGTTGTGACTATTCCTTAAATACTGAAGAATTTAATGAGAATGCTTTTGAATTTGTATATAATCCTAACCAAAGAGTGCTTAATTTTTATGGAGAAGGATCTCATGGTAGCATGGACAACGTAAGTGTTTTTGATGTTAAAGGCCAATTAGTAAAGAGTGTCCCAAGCTCAAAAGATATCACAAGTTTATCAATAGATTTTCAAACGTACTCTGATGGTCTTTATTTTGTTAGATTGACCAGTAATAGTGGGCAGGTTGTTAAGAAAATACTTGTATATTAATTGAAGTGTAGTTAATAATGTGTTGAATTAGTTGAATACGTTCTTTAAGATAATAATCGTTTTAAGGAACGTATTTTTTTGCCATAATTTCAAATCTTTCCAAAATGAAAAAAAAATCCTACCTATTATTAATAACTATTATATCGGCCCTTGGTGGTCTTTTGTTTGGTTATGATACTGGAGTTATAAATGGTGCTCAATTTTATTTTAGTAAATATTTTGAGTTAACTGATGCTCTAAAAGGATGGGTGGTTGGTAGTGCCATACTCGGTTGTTTAGTAGGAGCTGTTGTTTCAGGAAAATTAAGCATCCTAATCGGTAGAAAAAGATCATTAATAATTTCCGCAATACTTTTTACTATTTCAGCATATGGTTCTGGTCTCCCCAGTCTATTTCCTGAATCTGTAACTGTTTTAGTGATTTTTAGAATTATTGGAGGTATAGGTATAGGTATAGCTTCTATGAATGCGCCTATGTATATAGCGGAAATTGCCCCATCTTCAATTAGAGGTAAAATGGTAACATATTACCAGTTGGCAATAGTTATTGGTTTTTTTAGTGTTTTTTTGGTTACCTATTTTATAGGCAACGATCTAACGCAACAAGAAAATATTGCTTTTGGTTGGCGGTATATGTTTTGGTCAGAGTTAATACCTAGTTTAGTATTCTTAATATTATTGTTTTTTATACCAAAAAGCCCGAGGTGGCTATGTTTAAAAGAAAAAACAGATGAAGCTCTTTTAGTTTTAAAAAAAATACAAGGTGAACAAAGCGCAAAACAAGATATTGAAAGAATCAAGACCTCTACTCTAAATGATAGCTATTCTTCAGAAAAAGTAAATTATTTTTCTAAAAAAATATTGAAAATAATCATTATTGGTTCGCTGCTTTCAGTTCTACAACAATTTACAGGAATTAATGCAGTGTTATATTATGGCGCAGATATTTTTGAAAAAGCACTGGGATATGGACAAGAAGATGTGTTAAAACAACAAATTCTTTTAGCATTTATTAATGTTGTTTTTACATTAATAGCCATGTTTACTGTCGATAAATTTGGAAGAAAACCATTAATTTATATTGGTTGTATAGGGATGATTACAGGTTTCTTGGTGCTAGGTGTAACATTACAACAACAAATTGTAGGGATATTATCATTGATTGGAATTTTAATCTTCATTGCGTCGTTTTCCCTATCCATGGGACCAATTGTATGGGTACTATTGTCTGAAATGTTTCCTAATAAAATTAGAAGTGTGGCTATGTCAGTTGCCGTGGCTGCTCAATGGGCTGCTAATTATATTGTTTCTCAATCATTCCCTGTAATTGTTGGTAGTGATATAAATAATAGTACCACATGGAACGGGTCTTTACCTTATTTTATTTTTATATTTTTCATTTTACTAATTATAGTTGGCACCTACAAATTTATCCCAGAGACAAAGGGGAAAAGTTTAGAAAAATTAGAACAGATATGGTAGTTTTAAAAAATAAAAAAATTGAATGTTAGATTTAGAGAGATAATAGGAAACTTAAACGAGCAACTAAATTTTATCAATCTTGAAATAGACGATCCTATAGAACAATGTGAAAAATCAATTGAAATTATTGTTTTGACTGTTGAAAATTTAAAAACTCAAATAAGCAAAAAGAAGTTTAAGTCTCAAGAAGAAGAAATCAAATTTTTTAAGGAAATAAAACCACAATTTACCTCAAAACTTATCTACTACAATAAGATTTATAAGATAGAAACCAAAAAACCACGTGGTGGTCGCAGAGTCGTAAAGAAATATTATAGAGAAGAACTTCAAAAGCTAAAAAGGTTTTTTGATTATGAACTGGAGTTTTATAAATATTATCGTACTGGAAGCACATATCTTGATTACAAGTATTTCGTAAGGGGTAACTTTGATATTAAGTTGAGTTTAGACTCTTTGTATTTTGAATCAGACCTGTCTTTTGCTACACTTCACAGCTATAAAGTAGCTAAAATTATGGCCAACGATTTGTTGGAAGTCTTTATTGAAAATAAACTGCAAGAAACAAGTAATAATTATAGACAGAAATCACAACGCAAACCCAACTCGGCTTTAACCTGGACGGGTTCAAAAGTAGCCTTAATAGAACTGTTGTATGCATTACATTCACAAGGAGTGTTTAATAACGGGGCAACCGACTTAAAGGATATTGCCTTGTACTTTGAATCGGTGTTCAATATCAATTTAGGTCAGTACAGACGTACATTTTTAGAGATTAGGATTCGTAAAACAAACAGGACAAAATTCATTAATTCTCTAAAGGAATCATTAGTAAAACGAATGGATGATACAGATTTTTAAAAAATCGTTCACAACACAATCCCCGTTGTGAATAAACTTCACTAATCCATTTCATATTTGCCAAACGAAAGTCAAATCAATATAAAACTCTCACTGTCATATTGAGCACTGTCAAAATATCTGTGAGAGTTTTTTTGTCATCCTGAACTTGTTTCAGGATCTAATTAAAAATCATTAATAGCTGCTGCCGAGAATGAAAGTTCGAGGCGGTAGCTATTTAACTTAAATCGTTACTATGGCAGCAACAATTATTACTACAGAAGATCTTCGAGAATTTAAAGAAGAATTACTTGAGGACATCAAAGCAATCATTAACCACCAATCAGGTTTCGCACCTAAAAAATGGCTCAAATCACCAGAGGTTAGAGACCTATTAAGTATCTCACCAGGAACATTACAAAATCTTCGTATTAATGGCACATTGCCCTATACAAAAGTTGGTGGTGTTATCTATTACGACTATGAAGAAATCTTAAAAGTAATGGAAGAAAATCGCATCCATAATAAATTCTAATTGTCACCCCGAGCGCAGTCGAGGGGGCTTTTTATGGAAGACGTAAACTACATCAAACACCTTAACGCAGTTTTCAGCCAATTCTCAAAAGACAGTCGTTTAAACCCAACCCATATAAGCTTATACATAGCCTTATTCCAGTTGTGGAATTTAAACCGATTTTTAGAAGAGTTTTTTATAAACCGTGATGAGGTTATGCAATTATCAAAAATAGGCTCGAAATCCACCTATCACAGATGCATCAAGGAATTAAACCATTGGAAATATATCGTGTATTTCCCATCACACAATCCGTATAGAGGGAGTAAAATTAAGATGTTCAAATTTGGGACAAGTTCTGGACAACTAGTGGGACACAACAATACTCAAATCGAGACAAGTACTGGACAAGCACTGGTACCTATATATAAACATATACAAACTATAAAAAACAAAAACAGTAATAAACAGAAAAATTTTAAAAATTCAGATTTTAATGATTCTGAAAGAGATTCAAAACAAAACAACAGTGTCCCAAATATGGACAACCTAAAGACTACTAAAAACAAAAACTACAACGAGCCTTTATGAAAAATGAGCAACCTCACATAATCATCGAAAAAGGCGTCCAATACAAACTTGGCGAGTTAAAAGACAATTGTATTCAATACGATTTCAAAAGCATACTCATTTACCTCGATGCAAAAGGAAAGTTGTTATTTGGCAAAAACTTTAAGATTTATGAAGAGGATGAGGTTGTGTTGTACAAGTTATGTATCTATTTTATTCGTGATTTTGAAGCTTGTGAAAAACTAAATATAGATCCAAACAAAGGTATTCTGTTATCTGGTCCAGTTGGTTGTGGTAAAACCAGTTTAATGAAATTGTTAAGGCACATAGTACCACATCATAAGGAGTATGAAGTTATTCCGACAAGAAACATCACGTTTGCATTTAACAATGTTGGTTATAAGACCATTCAAGAATATGGTAACAGTAATTTCTATTGTTTTGACGATTTGGGAGTAGAAACAACCGGAAGACATTTTGGGAAGGACTGTAATGTTATGGGCGAAATCCTCTTATCACGTTACGATTTATTTCTTCAGAGAAAAATCAGAACCCACGCAACTACAAACTTAAACGCACAAGAATTAGAAGAAAGATATGGAAATAGAGTACGTTCCAGAATGCGACAACTCTTCAATTTGATTGCTTTTGATAAGGAAAGTAAGGATAAAAGAACCTGATTTATAGACTTATGCTCAATAAAAAATCTTAAAAGTCGTTAGAAATACGACTTCTTTATGAATTTTGTAGATTTGTAAAAATAATGGAGATAACTAAAAATATAAACCAGATTAGGAGTTTAGCTCAAATTTTTTCTACCGCTAATTTTAAAAAAATAGTGAGAGACAAAGATTATTTTGATACATTTTATCGTGTAGATAGATATACAAAAGTCAAAGAGGGCACTACTAATCTTCAGGTTCTAAATCAAATTTACAAATCCTTACTTTGCAACTATAAAAACGAGTATGTCTACAAAAATATTCTTATCAATAAGCTTTTATTGAAAAAATATAGTTTGAAAAGTACTATAGCATTAAATGAATTTAAAATAGCAAATTCAATAGCGGACTTTGTTCTTTTAAACGGTGAAGCTCGTATATATGAAATCAAAACTGAACTTGATGGTCTAGAAAAATTAGATAAGCAGTTATCTGATTACGAAAAATTTGCAGACAAAATATATATAGTTACAAGCTCAAAGCATATACCAAACCTATTAATGAAGTATTATAATTCTAATATTGGTATAATTGAGTTAACTCAACGAAATGCACTAAAAACTGTAAAAGAAGCTAAAAACAATACATTTACTTTTAAGCACGATACTCTTTTCAAGACATTACGAAAAGATGAATACATTAGCTTGATAAGATCTTATTTTAAATATGTGCCTGATGTTCCTAATACTCAAATTTTTAGAGAATGTCTTAAGATGTCAAAAAAAATAGATATTTTAGAATTTCAAAAATTAGTTGTACAAAAATTAAAATATAGGAACATTTCTAATCCGGAAGTTTTTAAAGAAAGACAAATTCCTGAATCACTTAAGCATATTTGTTATTCTTTAGATTTTTCAGAGGCTGAATACCAACAATTAGAATATTTCTTATCACAAAAAAGCAAAATATGTATTTCCCATATGTCAGAGGTAAGCAATTTGAGTTAATCGCATTAAGAGACTTATGTGGCTTATTTCCAAACGATATTTTAAAGACTTCACCAGTAATAGAACCTGTAAAAAGTTCCTCTACATTAAAATCTTCTTTAAAAGAATTAGCTTCTAAAAATGTCAATTTTAATGTTGTAATTAACCCTAGAGTTGGAGATTTAAAAAACAACAATCAAGCAATAGTTGATGTCCTTAATGAAAATTTACAGCATTACGATAATTATCAACTAGCAGTAATTATTGATGCTTTCTCTTCAAGACAATTAGAAACTTTAATAGGGTTTATTAATGGTTTGAACCTAAATTATAACGGTGTAACTTTAATTCATAATACTGAAACTACAACAGAAAACATAGAGCTGCTAACTTCAAGTTTAAATGTTGTATATAATTTAATCTATTTCTCTAAAACAAGTAGAAGATATTACCGTGAATTTGAACAACAAACAAGGGTGTCTCTTGATGATTATTTTAAGGAATTACCAAGAAACGTAGACTATTTAGACCAAGAAAGTAGCTTTTCTGAAGAGTACAGATACTATCAAGAAGACGGTTTTGTAGGATTTGGTGACTTTATCACAATAGGAGACAATTATTCTGATTCTGGATTTTTACCAAGGGCTGTAGCTATTCATTTATCTTACATTGATGGCACAGATAAAATTAAAGTAAAACATTTTGTTTCAGATTCAAATGGTGACACTTCAGATATCGGAGGAAAATTCTCTGAAGCTTTAGATAAATTAGTCGCTTGGTGTAATCAACATAACATTCATACCCGAGCGGTAGAAATTTTTAGGGACTTGCAACAGAGAGGTCATTTTCCTGGTCTTGGAACTCTTAAAAAATTATCTATTATGAACCACATCGAACTGGTAATTACTAATATATAGTTATGAATTGTTGCATTAACTGTTTTACCAGTGACTATCTCATTAATATTATAAATGCAGATGATAGAGTCGGTGATTGTAATTTCTGTAAATCGACTAATGTATCCATATATGCAGCTAGGGAACTTGCACCATTTTTTAGAAATATTATATCGCTTTATACAGTTGACGAAGCTTCAAAACTTGATTTGCCACAATCTTTAAAAAAAGACTTTAATCTTACTACAGATGAGGTTGTAAACTCTAAAGAGCTTTTTCAAGCAATTTTTGCAGATGAAATAGAAGATATTGAAGATTTGTTTAATAATAATGTATCTTCTGAAATCAAGATTGATTTACTTACTGAAACAAACCAAATTCACGGTATTTGGGAAGACTTTAAAGAGGAAATAAAATATACAAACCGGTATCACATTCAAAATACAATTGACTTAAATAAGCTTACTAACTTTTTTATGCACGAAAGCTTCTATAAGGAGATTAAAAAAGGGAGAATATTTTATAGATGTCGTATTTCTGATAAAAATGGTTTTCCGCCAGACGAAATGGGAAATCCACCTAAAGAATTAACAACTGGTGGTAGAGCAAACCCTAAAGGTATTTCATATTTATATGTGGCAGATTCGTTAAAAACATCATTGTACGAAACACGAGCTTCACTATTTGATTACGTTACTGTAGGAGAATTTCAATTAGAAGAAGATTTGAGAATTTTAAATTTAAGAAACCCTAAAGATGACCCTATTCCTTGGTCAGAAAATGAGGCAATAGAAGACTTCTTAATTTATGTTCCTTTCATTCAAACACTACAAAAGGAAATCTCATTACCTATCAGAAAATTAGATAAGCAGTTAGACTATATCCCAACACAATATATTTCAGAGTTTATAAAATCTTTGGGATTTGATGGAGTTGAATATCAAAGTTCGTTATACTCTGATGGTTACAATTTAGCTATTTTTAATCCGGACAAATTAGATTGTCACACAACTCAAGTTTACGAGATAGAAGGTATTGATTTATATCATACAACTGTTAAGTAAATTCCCCACAAACCAAAACCCAGTTTTTTCGTTCCTCAAAATCCTCTGTCTTTTGGTTTGTTCCGCTTCCCTTGCTTATGTAGAGTTTAAATTGCCAACGCTTATGTAGCACATTATAGCTTGTTTTCTCGTACCTCGTTCACAACTGTAAAGAACTACACTTCGCCAAAAGCTATAAATTTAAACACTACCCAAAGCTATATTTACATAACGGGTAGTTATAGTAGCATTCATTTAGTTTCTGTACTATAACTCCATTATGTAAAATATCCGCTCACCAGCCGCCAATTATGTACTGGCATTGAAGTTCAGAACACACAATTTTTCCATCTTTTCCCCACCACCCATTTCAACGGTATAGGTTACAGCAATTATTAATGTTTTGCCTTGTGTCTGCGGTAGGTAAAAGGCTAAACCATCTGCTTAGAAGGCAGACGGTCATAGCTTTCACCCACCTCAACACCGCGCATAAAAAAAGGGCATTTTTTAGAAAATGCCCTTTATTTATTTTTCCAACCACTAAACATCAATAATCACTTACACCTACGACACTTTGCCCCAAGAAAAGTGATGATTTTTTTAAGAAGTAGAGAAACAAAGAAACTCACGATAGCACCAACAATAGCCAAAACAATGGTAGTAATCAAATCTTCAACACCAATATTAACGATTGATGAAAAGAATGTACCACCAATAATGGCAGATTTGGTATTATAATCCATCGTCATTCGCATCAGTTTCGGTTTTTTCATCATCAATAACAACAGCTTGACTTACTGCGGTGGCTACAGTTCCGGCAACGGTCATATAAGTAGCAATGGTTACCACAATAGCTGGCATCGAAATTGGTGCAGCTATGATGGCACCACCTGCAGTAGCCAATGCAATACCAATATTGCGTAAAGTCTTGAAAAATTTGGGAGTTGGTTTTTTATAACGTTCTACAATGTTCATAATTCTGTGATTTAATAGTTAATAAAATGGTTTCTTTTCTGTCTTTAGCTTGATACACCAAAGACAACAGTTTTTGCATAGCATTCCTTGAATAAACACCTTTACCAATTCCACTCAAATACGTTACTGGAGCAATACACCCTTGAAGCTCTTTTAAAGCATTATTCGCAGGATGAAACAAAATGAAACTTCTACCTTTTACATCCTTCAAAATCAAATGATGCTTAAACCGTTTAGAAAAACGCGGTTCAATTTCATAAACACCTTCAGGTATACAGGAAATATTTCGCTTGTTATCGTTCCAGGGCAATTCAATAGTATGGCAAAGAAATTTACCAGAATTAAAGAGAGTACCATTGGTACCCTCTTCAAAATAGGCTCTATGCAACACTAATTTCATACTTACGGGATATCTACAATAACAATTGCCAAAGCGTTGTAAGCACCGTTCTTAAGCTCGTACATTTGTCCGTTAACCTCTTGGTAAAACTCAATACCAAGCACCTGAACAACAGGAAGCGTTGAGTTAGCGGTTAAAGAAGCTGTTAAGGCAATAGCAGCAGTATCTGCAGCAATGTATGGAAGAATGGCAGTCTCATCATTTTCAAATGTTGAGGTTTCATTCTCAAAATCCAATTCAGAAGCACCCATTACCACCTTAAAATGGGTTGTTCCCGTTGGTGCTGCAATTCTTACCGTTGGAGAAAATGCATCAAGGTTAACCGTAGCATCACCAGAAACACGGTCAAAAGCATTCGTAAACGGAGCAAAAAGTGTTGTTCCTAACTTTCCACCTAAATTGAATTCAAAGCTTTCTAACAGGCTTAAATTCCCATCTTGAAGTGTTCTAGATCCTCTTTCATTGGTTGTGTCAGTTTTAGTGATAGCAACCAACGTTTTAGTTAAACGAGACACTACACGTTTGTCCTTTGCATTTTGTAAAAGAATACGTATAGCATTTCGAAGTAGTTTACCACCTTTACCAGCGCGTCCAAATTCAGACCCATTTTCACGCGTTCTCTGAAACGCAGGATCATTCGCAATACGATTGGCATCTACACCGCCTTTTTCGCGTGCAAGATGTCCGTCAGTCGTTTTGTAAAAGGAAATACCACCGATAGTTCCTTTCAGTTTAATAATACCAGTTTGTTTTGCCATAATAATTCGTTTTTTGATTAATGAAACCAAATCACGTAATTTTATAGCACGTTGTTAAAAAAGCAATTCCGTTTTCGGTCATGCATTCCGATACAACCAAAAACGTCATTAAAATATTGAAAACCCTATCGGGATTTTCAACATTTTAACAACGCATCATCATCACCATAATCATAAAACAATAAAGTATGGATGATGTATGGATAAAGTATAGATAAAGTATGATGACCCCAAAAAGAGCTTGCATATACCCAAAAGATATTCAGCGTATCACAGGACGTAGTGAACGTTATGGGCGTAAGCTTTTAAATGATATTAGAAACTACTTTGGAAAGGAATCCTACCAATTTGTCACAATCAAAGAATTCGTTGAATACAGCGGAATAGAAGAGGAAATTGTAAACAAATATTTAATAGATTAATCATAATATTTGGTGCAAAATGACTGGTTATAATGGAGTTAAAATTGTAAATTTGTAGTAAGACGTTCAGATAAATAATACTATTTCAAACTAACAGATAGGTCTACAATTCGGTTAACACTGTTTTAGTCTACTTCTGGAAGTATTGATTTTACTGCATAGTGGCGGTTTGAGTATCATCCTGCCACCCCGACTTTAAAAGCTGAACTGTTTTGTTCGGCTTTTTTTTATTCAATACGTTTGTAGTTTTCTGAGTAAATACGGTTACCCTCATCATCAACTTCAATTTGACTAAAGGTGTTTTCTTTTAAGTTGAGCTCGTATTTAAATTCTTTTCGTTCATTAATAATTTTTTTCATCATTTTAGAGCCATAATCCAAAACTTCGGTAAGCGTATCACCATTAATATTATAATATCCATAACCAAACCATTCAGTACTGTCGGTTGGTACATTTTTACTCCACATTACTTTGGTTGTGGTATACATCTTTACTTGACGATAACCTGTCGAAGGGTTAAACGAATCGGATACTTTATTGTTGATGTAGTTATAAAAACCTACCAATTCCCAAGTGCCTTCTAGTGACACGTTGATTGAATCTTGTGTTTTTGTGTTGTCTTGGACGTTTTGATTTGCATTGTTTTTACAAGCAATTACAAATAGGGCAGTAAGTATTATTAGTGCTAAATGTTTCATGACAGAATGTTTTAGTTTTAAATGTGTTGCCTTCTAAATTTACAAAAATCTACTGGTATTTTTAAACTATTCAATGTAAAAAATATGTAGCTAGGTATAATTTTTACTTATAGTTGTATACAAACTGTTAATAACTTATATGTAAGGATTTGCCCAAAAAACCTACTTTTGTTTAGTAAAATTAATGATACGATTATGTCTGAAACAATTGAAAAAGTAAAGTGTTTGATAATAGGTTCTGGACCTGCAGGTTATACAGCAGCTATTTATGCAGCAAGAGCAAATATGTCTCCAGTTTTATACCAAGGAGCACAACCAGGAGGACAATTGACAACTACTAATGAAGTTGAAAATTTCCCAGGTTATCCTGAAGGAATAACTGGTCCTGAAATGATGATTCAGTTACAAAAACAGGCTGAGCGCTTTGAAACTGACGTAAGAGATGGGTGGATTACCAAAGTAGATTTTTCTGGAGATGTACACAAAGTATGGGTAAATGATACTAAAGAAATACACTGCGATACAGTTATAATTTCTACAGGAGCTTCAGCAAAATATTTAGGATTAGAATCTGAACAAAAATATTTAAAATTAGGAGGAGGTGTTTCTGCATGTGCAGTTTGTGATGGCTTTTTCTACAGAAATCAAG
Source organism: Gaetbulibacter sp. NE (assembly GCF_025548475.1). NCBI lineage: Bacteria > Pseudomonadati > Bacteroidota > Flavobacteriia > Flavobacteriales > Flavobacteriaceae > Gaetbulibacter > Gaetbulibacter sp. NE. Next base: position 238,052 of record NZ_JAOQHY010000002.1, read on the forward strand.
AAGTAGTGATTGTTGGAGCAGGAGATAGTGCTTGCGAAGAGGCACATTATTTATCTAAGCTTTGTAAAAAGGTAACAATGCTTGTAAGACGTGATGAGTTTAGAGCTTCAAAAATTATGGCTGAACGCGTTAAAAACACACCAAATATTGAAATACTATTCAATACTGAAACTGAAGAGGTTTTAGGAGATGGACAAGTAGTTACAGGTGTTAAAGTGTTTAATAACCAAACTGATGAGAAGCACGAAATTCCTGCAACAGGATTTTTTGTAGCTATTGGACATAAGCCTAATACTGATATTTTTAAAGATTATTTAGATTTAGATGAAACTGGATATATTATAAATGTTCCTGGAACATCTAAAACTAATGTAGAAGGTGTTTTTGTGAGTGGTGATGCTGCCGATCATGTTTACCGACAAGCAATTACTGCTGCTGGAACAGGTTGTATGGCTGCTCTTGATGCAGAACGTTGGTTAGCTGCAAAAGATACTACTTTTGAAGTTAGTACTTCTACCTATAACTAGAACATAAATAATAGAGATAAAAAAAACCGAAGCTATAAACTTCGGTTTTTTTTATGTATTAAAGTTTTAATATTATAAACTTTCTGGTAGTGTGTGTGTTCTGCCTTTGTTTTGTTCTTTTAAGTAATCCATAAGAGGAGCAAAATAGTCTAACATTGGTTTTGCGCTCATTTCGCTACCAACACTTTCTTTTAATAACTCTCTCCAATCATTATTAGCACCAGATTTTAAAACTTCTTTAAGGAAATCTCCAACAGGTTTGCTACCATAGTAATTTGTAGCATGTGGATCTTGCTTCAAGATATTTTTAGAAATATGGTCATGGAATTGGAATAATAAAATATAAGATACTGCATAATCGTAATATTGAGCAGCATCATTGTTGATGTGTGTTTTTGAAGCAGCATCACAAAACTCTTCACCTCTTTCAGAAGGAGGAACCATACCTTGGTACTTTTGAGCGAGTTCCCACCATTTTTTGTTGAACTCATCCTTTGGAAGGTTTTCAGCATAAACAGCATTTTCAAACTCAGTCATTACACCTGCTGAGAATGGTAAAAACACAACATAGTTTAAAGCTTCTTTTAATAAGTTTTGAGTTTCATCAATTTCAACATTAGCATCAACTAATCCTTTTTCAGCTAAAAATGGCTTTTGCATAGCAGCTAAACCTAATAAACTACCAATGGCTTCGTGGTATCCTCTGTTTGCGCCTCCACGTAATAAAGGTGGAACATCAGGGTTGGTGTAAGCTTGATAATAATAAATATGTCCTAATTCATGATGAATAGTCTCATAATAATCGGCAGTTGCTTCAACACTCATTAGACAACGCAAGTCGTTTTCTAAATCCATATGCCATGCAGAAGCGTGATTGTTCTTTTTGTAAGGAGCATCAGCAGGTAAAGGATACATGCTAGATTTTTCGTAGAAGCTTGCAGGTAATGGGTCAAAACCAATACTCTTATAGAAGTTTTCACCTTCTTTTACAATCCATTCTGGTTCTTTATCAGCTAAAGCAGCATCAATATCCAATCCTTCAACATTAACCAATGCGCTCCAGTCTTGTCCCCAACGGTTTGGTAACCAGTGTGCAGGTAAATACTGAGGTACTTCAGCATTGAATTTTTTAGCTAATTCATATCTAGCCCAAGTGTGTAATTCTCTATACAGTGGCCAAACTTCTTTAACCATTTTGTTCATTTCATCACGCATTTCTTGACGTGACATACCATAATCTGATACTTGGTAAGTAAAGTAATCGTCATAACCTAGAGCTTGTACAGTTTTGTTACGAAGCGATCTTAAGTTTTCCAATCCATCTTTTAAATCTTTACCAACAGCTTTTGAAGTTTCCCAGTTGGCAAGTCTTTCTTTTAAATCGTTAGATTCTCTTAATACTTTGTCGATGTCTCCTGTGGTTACTGATTTGCCATCAACTTTAAAATCGAAACCAAATAAAGTTTCGTTTTGAGCATTTTCGGCAGCAATACGTTCTGAAACTAAATCGGAAACTGTTTCAGGGTTGTTAGCAGCAGCATAAAGAATTGTATTAAGTTGTCTTACTTGAACAATATCTAAAGCATCTTTATTCTCTAAAAATTTTCTTGTTTTTTCAATGTTTTCAGTGCTTCCTGTAAATTTAGCAAAGGCTTCATTTGCTTTTTGAACATTGTAAGCATTAGTTGTGTCACCAGCAACAATACGTGTGTTGGCATCCCACTCAGCAAGTGCAGAATCGTAATATAATTTTACGAAAGTATTAGTGTAATCATCTAAAAACGCTTGAACTTCAGCTTTCAATTCAGCTGAATTATTGCTAGTTTTAGATGTGTTTTCTTTACATGAAACCATGGAAAAAAGAACAATTGATAAGGCAATTAGTTTTTTCATTTAAATAAAAAGGGTTAAAAGTTAATTAGTTTCTTTTTTAAGCAATTTTGCAGTATCAATAAATTTATTGATAGTTACCTTTGGGTTGTTGTATAAGAAAACTTCACTGCTTCCGGTAATTTCTAGAGTGATAGCTTCAGATACATTTACGTGTGCATCACTAGCAACTTCAGAGATTAAAGTACAGGTTTTGGTTGTAAAGTTTTTTCCGTTAAAATCAGAATTATTATCAGTTCTAATAATTGCATTATTAGTATCTCCTTCAATGTTTATAGTTGCTCTTTGGTATAAGTCAATTTTAGCTTCTTTACTGTTTACAAGAGCGTCTAACTTACTGTTATCACTTAAAACAACTGTTGATGTGCCTTTGGCTGTAAGGTTTAATTTTACTTTTGCTTTGTCTAAACTTGTATACTCAAAGTTATTGGCATTAATATTTAAGTATGCTTTGGAGGTTCCTGTGGTTTTTAAGACAACGTCGTTAAGCTCTAAAGACGTTAATGAGCGAATTTCAGCATCGTCTTTAGTTTCGATATACTCTAATGGAGTGTTGTAATTTACCGTTATATTCAATCTCTTTTTAGAAGAAATTTCTTGAGTTGTAGAGAAAGTTAGTGTACTATCAACGACTTCAACTTTAATGATATCATGAAGATTGCTGTCAGTTTCAATTTCTACTGAAGACTTTGAGTTGTATATGATTTCTATTGAAAAGTCGCCACCTACAATTATTTTAGTGAAATCATCTAAATAGGTTTGTTCAATGGTAACATCTCTATTACCTTTTACTTTTTCACTGTTTTGAGCAAAAAAGGATGATGTAAAACCTAAACCGAATAGTAAAACGAAAAGGATTTTATTCATTGTATAAATTTAAAATTGTACAACAAATATATGCAAAAACCATCCCAAACTCTAACTAGAGGTTGAAATGGTTTGAAAACAGGTTGGTTAGTTGTATGTAAACAGGTTGGTTAGCGTTTTCTTATACTACCAGAAACATTATCGCTAGTTTCTACTTTTTTAGGGTTACCATAGTAGTTAATGTCGCCACCACTACTAGCTTTAGCTATTAATTCTTCTGATGTGTTTACGGTAATGTTTGCACCACTAGTTGCTTTTACTTGACAGGATACAGCACTTAAATCTTGTGCGCTTATATCGCTTCCGCTTGTAGCACTTGCGTAGAGTTTATTTGTTTTACCTGAAAGCTTAACATGGCTTCCGCTAGTTGAACTACAGTCAATACTTTCGGCATTAATATCTAGTTCAAGGTCGCTTCCGCTAGTGGTTTTAATCTCGATAGTGTTTGTGTTAATAGTATTGGTTGAAAATACATCGCTACCACTGGTTGTTGAGATTTTAGATAAATCGTCAAGAGATACCATTATTTTTTTTGATTTTGAAGTGCCAATATTTTCTTCGGCATAAATGTTTAAAACATCACCTTCAATTTCTACCATAATAATGTCTTGTAAGTTCTCATCAGCTTCAACACTTACACTTTCGGTATTGGTTTGAGTAATGTAAACATCTAAACCTCTACTTACTTTTATTGCGCTAAAGCTACCATCAAGCGATCTTTCGGTTGTGGTTACATTTCCGTTTCCATTTACTCCAAAATTCATATCAAAGTTACAGGACATCATAAGTAGTCCTAAAACTGTGGAGATAATTACTTTTGCTAAGGTTGTCATAACTGTTTGTTTTTTGATTAATAATATTTTGTTGCTATGTGATTATAACTTAAAACACGCTTTAATTTCCACTTATTATTTTCTAATAGCCATAAATGGGAGAATTTGGCATTTCCGTTTAGAGTCTCTTTATTATTGACTGTTTCGTAGAATAAATGTTCTCCTTGTTGAATAGCTCCATAGAGTTTGTTATTATTATAAAGCGGAAACACTTCTAGACTATTTTTTTTAAGTTCTCTTCTTAACTTTGAATTGTTTTTTGAATTGCAAATACCATTTTTCATGACCTTAATGAAGTCTAGTTTAGAGTTGATAACACCTGATTTATCATGGTAAAACTCTAGATCATCAAAAATTAGGTTTTCAAACTGACTCATGTCACAAGTATTAAAGCCAACTTTAAAAATTAAACTATCATTATTTTTTAGAATTTTAAAAAGCTCTGATTTTTTATCTACCTGAGCAATAGCAACAGTTGAATAGCTTAGTGTTAAAAAAGCAATTAATAGTTTGTGTGTTAACTGTTTCATTTTTTGATTGATTACAGGTTCAAAGGTCTAGTTTTATATATGCGATTAATAAACTAAGTGTCTGAAATGTTGTTTTTTATTGATGAATTGTTAATTGTCGTCTGATATTATTTCAACACCATTATCATCTATTCTTACTTTAACATCTACGTCCTTTGCTCTAATGCCTTGGTCGTTGATTTCTATTTCTACACTGTCTTTTTTAATTTTAACACCATCTTCATCTATTTTAAGACCAGAGTGTTCATCGTTTACATCAACTCTTACTTTAAACTCATCGTCTTCGCAGTTTAAACACACCACACCATCATGAGTTACTTTTAAATAATGTTCTTCCATACCATTTTCTAGTATGTCTCTGTAATAGCTAGAGTTTCTGTGAAAGGAATAGGTGTTTTGATCTGCATAAAATATTGTGCCTTCTGGTAAATACAATGTTGCTTCAATTTGTTGTTCACCATACTTGTTTCTGAATTCTGTAGTAAGGTAAGCATCTAGTAAAAGCTCATTACCATTTACCTTGAAATCATAATTAATGTTTTGTGCTCTTGATTTTGCTTTTTGATAATCGCTAGCATGTGCATTTTTTTCAATACTTAAAGAGGCTACACTATCTTTAGTTGAACGCACAATAAGTCGCACATCAGTATTGTATATAAGTTTGTTGTCGTTATCGTCATACACTGTTTTAAACAAGCTGCTACGTCTTCCAAAATGTTTGCTGTATGACGAGTTTCCTTTCATACGTATTGTTAAAGTATCTGATGGGTTAAGCATTAACAATTCAGTATTTTCAGTCACACTCGCATCAAACGCATGTTCACTAGCTTGCTTTATTCCTATTACAAATAGTCCTATCATTGACATTAACCACAACCCTAGTAACGAAAACTTAGCGATGTTACCAATTGATTTTAGGTTGTTGATTAATATTTTGAGTCCTAAATAGAAAATGAAAAAGAACGGTATTCCTATGGCAAACAATAGCAACATTGATACTAACCAAACTGGTGTATTTGCAGCATTGGCAGCATTTATAAATTCAATTCCTGGGACGTTAACAGAATCGGCAATTCCAACGGTAAATAATGCAATTATTAATCCTATTAAAGTACTGGCTCCAATGAGTATTAAAATAATACCAATGAACTTTGCAAACACTTTAAGACAAAACATAATGATGTCTCCTATAGTGTCAAAAAATGTTTTTGACGATGATTTTATTCGGTTTCCTTGTTTGGGTAAATCAATGTTTTTTACCGTGTCTGAAACCGTTTGTGATACATTATCAAATCCGTCTTTAATTTTTTTTTCAATGTTACTGATGTTCACAGGTTCACCAGTCATTGTAAGTTTATCAGCGGTTGAAACTGCTTCAGGAACTAAAACCCAAAACAATACATATATAAGCACAAACGTACCACCAGAACCTAGAGTAAGTAAAATCCAAAGTAGTCTTACCCAAATGGCATCAATACCTAAATAGTGTCCAAGACCTGATGAAACACCTCCAATGTAAGAGTTGTCAGTATCTCTAAATAGTTTTTTGGAAGATGAGGTTCTTCTGTATTGTGTTTTTGGTTCGTCTTCAAAAATTTCGTCATCAACAAGATAGTCTTCAGGTTGTCCCATTATTGAGATCACTTCATCAACCTCTTTTATTCTGATAACTTGTTTTTCGTTTTGAACACGCTCGTTGAACAATTCAGCAATACGAGCTTCAATATCTGCTATGATTTCTGATCGACCTTGAGAGTCTGTAAATGAACGTTTTATAGCCTCAAGATAGCGTTGTAATTTTAAGTATGCATCTTCATCAATATGGAAGAATATACCTGCTAAATTTATGTTGACTGTTTTATTCATTATTTTTTATTTTTTTGTCTTGTTACTAGGTTAACTGCATTTTGTAATTCGCTCCATGTGGTATTAAGCTCATTTAGAAACAGTTTTCCTGTTTCTGTTAAACCGTAATATTTTCGTGGAGGACCTGAGGTTGATTCTTCCCAACGGTAGTTAAGAAGACCAGCGTTTTTAAGTCTTGTAAGTAGTGGATAAATGGTTCCTTCTACAACAAGCAGTTTTGCGTCTTTTAGTGTGTCTAGAATTTCGGCTACATAAGCATCATCGTCTTTTAAAACTGATAATATGCAGTATTCTAATACACCTTTACGCATTTGTGCTTTTGTGTTTTCTATCTTCATGTTCTAAAGAAATTTTAATTTGAAAAACTGTTCATTTTTTGATTGATTGATTGATTGATTGATTGATTGATGGTTATTTGATGAAATTTATGGTTAATGGATAGTTGTACAACTCACCATCGCGTGCTTTTAAACTTGCAATGACTATAAATATAAGTTCTAAGATAAATCCAAAAACTGCAAGAACACCTAAACCTCCTGTAATGTAAAGTAGAGGAGAAGGTTTCCCTATGTTAATGTGAAAATCATTAAACCCATGAAAGTCTATAAAGTCAATACCATTAAAAAACTTTAAAAAGAAAAACGGGATAGTTAGCGTACCTATAATTAAGGTATATAGTAATATACTTATTTGAAAGTTTATGGCTTGCTTTCCATGACTATCAACAAACTCCGATTTTTCTTTGTTAGTAATCCATAGTATAATAGGTCCAATAAAATTTCCTAACGGAATTATAAACCTACTAAAGGTGGATAAATGAATAAAAGTTGCAATATTTTTTTGGTGGTTGTCTAACATGATTTTAAAACGTATAATATTATCTTATACAAATATATGTCTAAAAAAAGGTATTATGTTACGCATAGTAGTATATTTTAACATAATATTAACAAATTGAATTATGGATTATTTTGTCTAGATTTGATAAAACTAATTTTTAAAATGAAGCTTACTCCTAATAAAATAAACACTTTTAACTTTTTTAAACTGCCTTCAGTGTTCTTTACTGGAGTTCGAGTAAAGTCTATTAATAATGACACTTGCACAGTAGTTGTAAAACACCGTTGGATTAATCAAAACCCTTTTAAATCTATGTTTTGGGCAGTTCAAGGTATGGCTGCCGAATTAACTACAGGTGCTCTGGTACTTGCAAAAATTAGAGAAAGCGGTAAGCCTATTTCTATGTTGGTAGCTAATAACAATGCTACTTTTACTAAAAAGGCAACAGGAAAAATTACATTTAGTTGTACAGATGGTCATAAAATTGATGATGCCATAGCCAAAGCTATTGAAACTGGTGAAGGACAAACCTTGTGGATGCAATCAAAAGGTGTAAACCAAGATGGAGTGGAAGTGTCGGTGTTTAATTTTGAATGGAGTATTAAAGTTAAAAGTTAGTTGATAATAATTTGAAAAAAAATTACGAAATACAATTAAGTGGAATTAAAATAGGAACAACTGCTTTTGAATTTGCTGATACTCCAATGGGAGTTGTTTATGGGAAAATTAATTTTGAAAATGTAGACTCACCCTATAATTTGTTTAAAAATCATTGTCAACAGCATAAAGTAACAATAAATCAAGACGATAAAGAATATAAATTTATTGATACTCAGGTGATCCCTAAATTGAAAGTTTATCTTGAAAACGGAACAGAACTAGTTGGTTGGGGAGGCGCAATTAGCGGAATGGAAAAAGGAAACGATTTTGAAATTCAGTTTGGCGGAATTAATAGTAAAATAATGAAGACAGAATTTGCTCAACATTACTATGACTATTATGGAAATGAATCAGACTTAATCAAAATTCAGGTAGATGAACAGTTTAAAAAAATTTGCGAAAGTATTTTGGCTAGAAATTTAAATATAAATCAATGGGCTGAAATTGAGAGTTCAGATGAATTTCAAACAGAAAGGTATCATGGTGGGTTTGATACAACTGAAATGGAATTTTGTTTCAGTTATTATATAGAAAAACAAGAATATTGGTTTCAGTTAAACTTGAATGATATAGAAAGAATAATAAATGCCAAAGTTGAGTTTTTATATCCAAGAAAAGCAGAATAAAATAGATGCAATATTTTAACTTCTTACTTGTAAGTTGTTTGTTTTTAGTTTGTTATGTTTTAGTATCTTTGATTAAGAGTAGAGGATTTTTGTAAATTTCATGTAATGAGGCCTTTATAAAACTATTTGTAACAAAACAGATAATACATCAACTAATTTATAAATCAATTAAAAAACACAATATAATGACAGCACACGAAATAGACTACAGAATCTACGGAGAAGAAATGCAATTCGTAGAAATAGAATTAGATCCACAAGAAGGTGTTATAGCCGAAGCAGGAAGCTTTATGATGATGGACGATGGTATTAAAATGGAAACCATTTTTGGAGACGGTTCACAAAAAGACACTGGTTTTTTAGGTAAAATCCTTGGAGCAGGAAAACGCATACTTACAGGAGAAAGCTTGTTTATGACTGCGTTTTACAACAACCTTTCAGGTAAACGCAATGTGAGTTTTGCATCACCTTATCCTGGTAAAATCATCCCAATAGATTTAACCGAGTTTAGAGGTAAGTTCATCTGTCAAAAAGACGCTTTTCTTTGTGCAGCAAAAGGTGTAAGCGTTGGTATTGAGTTTTCAAGGAAATTAGGTAGAGGACTTTTTGGTGGCGAAGGATTTATAATGCAAAAGCTTGAAGGAGATGGTATGGCGTTTGTTCATGCAGGTGGTACTATGGCTAGAAAAGAATTAAAAGCAGGAGAATCTCTAAGAGTAGATACTGGTTGCTTAGTAGGTTTTACTCAAGATGTAGATTATGATATTGAGTTTGTAGGAGGTATAAAAAATACGGTATTTGGAGGTGAAGGTTTATTTTTTGCTAAACTACAAGGACCAGGAACAGTATACATACAATCTTTACCTTTTAGTAGATTGGCAGGTAGAGTACTAGCTTCAGCACCAAGATCTGGTGGCAAAAGTAAAGGAGAAGGTAGTATTCTTGGTGGTTTAGGAGACTTACTTGATGGTGACAATAGGTTCTAAACGTTAACGTATTGAGTTATATTTAATGAGGGATTTTTAGTGTTAAAATTTTGTTTAACTAAAACAACTAATCGATTTTTTTAGTACTTTAGGAATGTAAAAACAAAAACATTTTAAGCCTATAAAATACAACTACCTAACCCTAAAACCTAAAATTACAAATGGCAAGAGCAATGTTTGAGTACACCAAAACGGTACTTAATAAAGTTAGTTTTGATGCTTCGTTGTTCTGTAAAGAAGTACAAAAAGCTGTTCAACGATTATTACCTTATGAAATTGAAGAGTTAAGAATTTATATTCAATCACTTGTACTACAGAACCCAGAGTTAAATCAATGTTTAATATATTTAAAACCTTAACATAAAGCGACCAAACGGTCGCTTTTTTTTGTTAAAAATACTACTAGCCATTAGTATTGGTGTTATCTTTGTAGGAAATTATATAAGACCTGAAAAAACTATATTTAACCATATTACTTCTTTCGTTTGCATTGCGACCAATGTATTATGTTGGACAAGTATTATACTATGAGTTAAATATTGATTACATTATTGAAACCTACTGTATTAATAAAGACAAACCAGAGCTACAGTGTAATGGTAAATGTCATTTAGCTACACAAATTCAAAAAGCAAGTAACGATTCAGGTAAAGGTAAATCGCATCAAATGGTGTTTGAAGCGTTTTATCCATTGTTTTTTGAGGCTTTCAATGAAATAGAATTCACTAATAAGTTTGAAACTACAGTAAAAAACAATTGGAGTTTAAAAAACTTAATAGATTATAATTTTATAAACAATCTCTTTCACCCTCCTGAGATCTATTCTTAGAGATCTATAAAGGGCTTAAAGCCCAAATTAATTTTAAACTAATTCATTTTTAAATTTTCACAATGAAACAGATTTTTATTGCCGTTTTTTTAATGGTAACAACAGCCTTATTGGCACAAAATAACGTAAAAGACACTCTAATAATAAGTAGACCAGATGCACACGCTCCTATATCGATTATGGGAGACCATACTCATAAAAAAGGAGAATTTATGTTTTCATATAGGTTCATGTTAATGAATATGGACAATATTAAACAAGGAACTGATGATAAAGATTATAACAGTTTATTAATGCCCAATGGAGGAGATTATATGGTTGCTCCAATTGAAATGCCAATGCAAATGCATATGTTAGGAGCTATGTATGCTATAAATGATGACATTACATTGATGGCAATGCTAAATTATATAGATATGTCTATGGACCATGTTACTGCAATGGGTGAAACATTTACAACAAATTCTAATGGTTTTGGAGATATAAAGGCTACAATGCTTTATAATGTTTTCAAAGAGAAATCTCAGAGTCTTCATACTCAATTAGGAGTAGTTTTGCCTACTGGTAATATTGAGAGTAAAGACGTAACTGCAATGTCTTCGGGTAATGAAGTGATTTTGCCTTATCCAATGCAAATAGGTAGCGGCACTTTTGGAACAGAATTAGGTTTGACTTATACACTACAAAGAAGTAAATGGTCATTTGGTTCACAGCTAAAAGGATTGTTGAGGTTTGGAAAAAACAACAAAGATTATAGATTGGGAAATCAATACGGATTAAACAATTGGATAGCTTTTAAAGTTTCTGATTGGATTAGCTTTTCTGGTCGAATAGAAGGTTTAAGAGTAAGCAAGATTGAAGGAAGTAATTCGGAATTAAACCCTATGATGGTTATTACAGCTGATGCTAATAACTCTGGTGCTACTTTTTTAAATTCAGGAGTAGGGTTTAATATATTAATCCCATCAGGTAGTTTTAAAGATTTTCGCTTTGGATTTGAATTTGCAACACCTTTATTACAAGACGTTGAGGGTATTCAATTAAAACAGAGAGAAACAATAATTTTTGGTTTGCAGTATATGCTTTAACATAGAGTAAAACAAAAAGAGCGGTTTTAAACCGCTCTTTTTGTTTCTTTAACAGCTAAAGGGCTTATAATTTCAACATTTTGAAATGCAATAGCACCTCTTATAATTCCTGAAATTACATTGTGTAATGCATCAATAATTTGAAGTTTAAGCTCACTTTTATGATAAATGATGCTCACTTCTCTTGCTGGACTTGGCTCTACAAAATGATGTAAGTTTTGTTTTAGGTTATCATTAAGCTCCATAGTATGTAAATAAGGTAAAAGCGTCATTCCTAAACCTTCGTTTGATAGTTTTATCAAGGTTTCAATACTACCACTTTCTAACTGAAAATGTTCATCGGTATTGTTTTTAAATACTTTACAAAGGTTAATAACACCATCTCTAAAGCAATGACCGTCTTCTAGCAGTAGCATATCGTCAATTTCAAGATCAGAAACTTCAATGTTTTTCTTTTCATGTAATCTATGACTGCTAGGTATGTAACCAACAAAAGGCTCGTAATAGAGTACACGTTCTTTTATGGTTTCGTCCTCAAGAGGTGTTGCAGCAATAGCAGCGTCTAGGTGGCCTTCGTTTATACGCTCTATAATTTCTTCAGTCGTTAATTCTTCAATTTTTAGCTTCACTTTAGGAAACTTTTTAATAAATGTTTTTAAAAACATTGGCAATAATGTAGGCATTATGGTTGGAATCATTCCAAGCTTAAATTCGCCTCCAATAAACCCTTTTTGTTGGTCAACAATATCTTGTATTCTATCAGATTCGTTAACAATATTTCTGGCTTGATGCACAATTTTTCTTCCTACATCAGTAAGTTCAATAGGTTTTTTACTTCTGTCAAATATTAAAACATCAAGTTCTTCTTCGAGTTTTTGTATTTGAGTACTAAGCGTTGGTTGGGTTACAAAGCACTTTTCAGCAGCCTTAGTAAAGTTTTTATGTTCAGCAATTGCTAAGACGTAATGTAATTGTGTTATGGTCATTTAATTAATTTTAGCTATAAAAATATAAAAACTATCAATTAATTCTATAGTTGATTGTGTTAATTATAATTTAAATTTGTAATGAATTAAAAAACAGTAAATTATGACTTTAAATAGTATAGGTTTAGAAACCAAGAAAACACAAGAAATTGCTAATGATTTAAATATTTTGCTAGCAAATTTTCAAATATATTATCAAAATTTAAGAGGAATTCACTGGAATATTAAAGGGAAACGCTTTTTTGATTTACACGTTAAGTTTGAAGAATTATACACTGACGCTAACTTAAAGGTTGATGAAATTGCAGAGCGTATTCTTACTTTAGGGACAACACCTTTACATACGTTTGAAGATTATACTAAGAACGCTAAGGTGCCAGTTGGAAAAAATGTTTCTCAAGATGAAAAAGCAGTACGATTAATTGTGGATTCATTAACCGAATTATTAAAGATTGAAAGAAACATATTGGATGCTTCTGATGAAGCTAATGATGAAGGTACAAACTCGATGATGAGTGATTTTATTACTGAACAGGAAAAAACTGTTTGGATGATGAAAGCTTGGTTAGACGAATCAATCTAACCGTTTGTTAATTGATTAATAGCAAAAAGCCACTCTCGATAGAGTGGCTTTTTTTATTTATTACAACAATCCTCTTGCTTTAATCTCAAGGTATTTGTTAATAGTGTTTATGGTTAAATCTTCTGGAGCTGTAAGTATGCTTTGTATACCATACTTTTGAAGCTCACTTACAATCAGTCGTTTTTCGTAAGCAAATTTCTCAGCTATGACTTTGTCATAAGCCTGCTGTACTGTTTCTGCCTTGTCTTCTATAAGCGTGTTTAATTCAGTATTCTTAAAGAAAATAACTACCAAAAGATGGTTTTTTGCAATACCTTTTAAGTAGGGAAGTTGTCTGTGTAATCCATCTAAAGTTTCAAAATTGGTATACAACAACATCAAACTTCTTTGGTTAATGTTTCGTTTTACATCAGCATAAAGTCTTCCGTAATCACTTTCAAAATAATCGGTTTTTACATTGTAAAGAGTTTCTAAAACAAGATTCATTTGCGACGTTCTACGTTCGGCAACAACAATATTTTCAACCTTTTTAGAAAAAGCCAAAATACCTGCTTTATCTTGCTTTTTAAGAGCTACATTAGAAATTACCAAAGAAGCGTTGATAGCATAATCTAACAAGGTTAAACCATCAAAAGGCATTTTCATAACACGTCCTTTGTCAATTACCGAATATACAGGTTGCGATTTTTCATCCTGAAACTGATTAACCATTAACTGATTGGTCTTTGCTGTAGCTTTCCAGTTTATAGTACGTAAATCGTCTCCCAAAACATACTCCTTAATCTGCTCAAACTCCATGGTATGACCAATTTTTCTAATCTTTTTTATACCATATTGATGCAGGTTGTTGCTAATTGCCAACAAATCGTATTTGCGCAATTGCATAAAGCTAGGGTAGGTTGGTACCATTTTGTTTTCGGCACTTACAAAACGTCTTGCAACTAAACCAAAAACAGATGAAGCATATATGTTAAGTTTTCCAAAATGATATTCGCCACGTTCAACAGGACGCAATTCATACTGTAATTTTGAAACGCTAGATGCTTTTAATCGTCGTTCAATATTAAAGTTTCTAACCTGGAATTGCACAGGAATTTCATCAATAACTCTAACATTTACAGGAAAGGTGTAGAAATTTTCCAACGTAAGTTCAATAGCGTTTTGGTCACCATTTGAGAATTTTTCAGGAAGTAAACGGTTACCAACAACACCTCGTTTAGCCATAAATAACAGTAAGGTGTCCAAAATGGTTAATGCGACTAATAACAATACCAAAAGCTTAACAATATTGAACAATCTTGGAAAAATAAAACTGACAATAAATAGCAGTATTATACCTAAGCAGGCATAAAAAAATCGGTTTTGTATGTAAAACGGTTTTAGGCGTTTAAGCATTATCTTGGTATTTCTACAGCTTCTATAATTTGATTAATAATTTGTTTTGTGGTAATACCTTCCATTTCGCGTTCAGGAGTTACAATTACTCTGTGTTGTAATACAGGAGTTGCCGCTTTTTTAATGTCCTCAGGAGTTACAAAATCTCGTCCAGCAATAGCAGCAAATGCTTTACTTGCTTTTAGTATTGCTATAGATGCTCTTGGTGAAGCTCCTAAATATAAAAACGGATTGTTACGTGTGTTTACAATAATATTGGCAATGTATTTTACCAAATGCTCTTCAATAATGATTTGGTTAACAATATCCTGAAACTTTTTAATTTGTGCTTTGTTAAGATGAGACGTTACCTTATCGGTTTTTAAATCGCCTTTAAGCGCTTGTTCTCTGTTAAGGATTTCAACCTCTTCATCAAGGTTAGGATAATCTACATCTATTTTAAATAAAAAACGGTCTAATTGCGCTTCTGGTAAACGGTAAGTCCCTTCTTGTTCTACTGGGTTTTGAGTTGCTAAAACAATAAAAGGTAAATCCATTTTATATTTATTACCATCTATAGTAATTTGGCGTTCTTCCATGACCTCAAAAAGCGCAGCTTGTGTTTTTGCTGGTGCACGATTGATTTCGTCAATTAAAATCATATTCGAAAAAATAGGACCTTCTTTAAACTGAAATTCTGATGATTTCATATCAAAAACCGAAGTTCCTAAAATATCACTAGGCATAAGGTCTGGTGTAAATTGAATACGACTAAACCCAATATCCAATGACTTTGCTAATAGTTTAGCTGAAATGGTTTTTGCAACACCAGGAACGCCTTCAATAAGCGAATGTCCATTTGCTAATAACGACGCCAAAAGCATGTCTATCATTCCTTTTTGACCTACAATAACTTTACTTATTTCTTGCTTTATTGATGCAACACCTTCTTGTAACTCGCTAAGGTCTATTCGGTTTTTAAAACTAATGCTTTCGTCTTCTGTATTAGCGGTTTCAACAGGTTGTTGAGTAGTTTGCTCGTCTTGTTGAGGTTGTAATTGCTCGTCTTGATTTTCGTTTTCGTGCTCCATAATTATTTGGTATAAAAATCTTCTATTGCTTTATTTAAATTGAGTAAATCATCTTCATTGCAACTAGGTTTTGCTTTTAAATGTGCAATAAGGTTGATGAGTTTTTGAGTTTCGCTTTCGTCTTTTCCTGATTTTAAGACTAAAGACTTTACAAACTTTTTATCTAGTACTTGCGTGTCTAAATAATACACACGTCTTATATGTTCTAAAAAGTAAGTTATTTTTTTATTGACAAGATTGTCGTGGTCTTTTGTTTCGTAATATAGGTTTCCTATGGTTTTTGTAAAGGCTACTGTTGTATTTTCTAATGGTTTTATCACTTTTACAACACGTTGTTTTCGTTTTGCATTAAAAATCATAAATAAAAATATAGACAATAGTGCTAAATACCAAGCATAGCGTAAAGGTGGCTGACTTAAAATGAATCGTAATGGTGAACTTCCTAAATCTTTACCAAACTTATTTTTTGAGTCAAAATAAATAGTGTCGTCAGGCAAGTAAGACAATGCAGCAGCTGCATACTTCTTATTATTTTTTTTGAGTAAATGGTAGTTGGTAAACACCACAGGTTGTAGGTGTAAAAAGATGTTGCCTTTTCCCCAATTCACTTTTATAAAATTGACACGTTGTTGTAATGAGTCAAACTTTTGATAGCCTAAAACGGTTGTGTAAACAGTATCTAATTCTGAAAAGTAGATGTTGCTCATACCTTTTTGTATGGAAATAGAATCTTGTTTAAGCCTAGGATTTGCAAAGCTTAAATTTGCAGCACCTTTAAAACTGTAATCGTTGTCAGTTTGAAAACCTAAACTATCAAAAAATGTCCTTGGAGGATAACTGGTTGACATGAAAATAGAATTTCCAAAGGACGCAAAATCCAATAACTCTTGAGCTGAAACATCATCGGTAGGAGAGAACTCATTAATTTGAATAAAGTTTCCAGCAGTAAGGTACGTACTATCTTCCCAACTGTAGTAATCGTCAAAATACTCATAAGGTGTAACCTTTATATCATGCACTTTACTGGTTGGAAAAAGGGTTTCCAATTCGTTGTGTAAAATATAAGTACCATATGGTATTTTTTGATTTTCGTTATAGGTTTTAGTCCAGTTTACTGGTGGAGGAGTAGAAAACTCAACAATTATAGCTCCTACAAAAAGTAAAACTAAAAGACCTATGTATATTTTTATGGTTTTGTTCATGCTTTTACGTTGTTTATAAAGGTTGTAAATGCATGTTTAGCTTTGTCAAACTGTTGTGTATTGACATCAAACTCACCATACCAAATGTAATTATATAAGTAAGAGGTGTAAGAAAATTGATCTCTATTGGTTTTTGATTGTAATTCGTACAGATAGTCGCTATCAGTTTTTTCTACATCGTAATCAATAAGTTGTGCATTGGTTAACGATCGTAACAACCATAGGTAATAATAGCGTACAGCAAGTCTGTAATTATTTTCACTTTCAGCAATTTCAATAAGCGATTTAAAATCTGCTACGTGAATGTTGTTTTCAATATCAGTAACCGGAACAATATTTTTTTCAGAAGATTTTCCAAACACCCAAGTGCCTTCTTTGTTGATAATTGCTCTAAAAATAAAATACACTACCAGTAGAAAAACGACCACATAGAAAATTTTTAAAGCAACCTCAGTAAATGAAGACGCTTGTCCATCACCACTTAAATTGAATAGTTTTTGAAACAAATCGCTTAACCATTGTTTAAATCGAGTCCACCAACCAGACTGTTCTACTGTGCGTTCATAAATGTAATCGTTACCAGAATACTTATCGGTTAACTCTTCAAAATGACGTTTTTCAATAGGCGAATTGTCAGTTACTAAAGAATCAGAAGCAGTTTCAGTAGCAGGAATACCAAACACTGTAGTTAACGACCCAAAGTAGAAAAGGATAATATGTATAAATAAGAATTTATTCACCAGAACCAATTTGATCAATAACGCTTTTGGTGTTTATATTTTCATTGTCTTCTTTTAAACTGTAAAACACAATACCTTGGTTTAGTTGAACAATTACATTTAGTATTGAGCTTACTAAAAAGGTTAATAAGAAAATTGCAATCATCATTACTGTCATTGTACCAGCAATTTCCTGTGGGTTATTCATTGTGTCTCCTTGTTCTATGGTAGTAAATAAGCTTGCCATACCAAAAATGTAAGGTATTAAAGCAATAATGTTTTGTACAATGTAGCTCATTAAGAAAAAGATACCAACGCTACCTATTGCAGCCCAAAATTTTGAACTTATTAAGGTCCAAGCATATCCAAAACATTCCCAAATACCTTTTTTGTTTTCAATATATTCTATAAGAGTAGACTGATAAAACAACGCTACAAAACCAATAACAAGTGGTAAAAGCAGCATACCAATAATTGTAATTACTAGAAGAAACATGGCTACTCCGCAAACAATCATTAAAGGGATACTAACTAAAATAGCACATACCAGAAAAATGAATATTTTACCAATATGTTTTTTATATAGGTCAACGATATCGCGTGTTTCAAAGTTAGAACCACCACGTTCGCTATATAATTTTAAATAAATAGGAACGAACGAATAGGAGACAACACCAGCAATTAATCCAACAGTACAAAACAAAATAATGAGTACAATAAAAATTCCCATGTTTTCATTCATGTAATCATCAACCACAGATGGATTATTAGACATTAATCCTCCAAAAACGATATCAGTATAAAACTTTGAAAAAAAGTAGCCCAATACCATAAGTATAATGAGGAAAATTCCATTTACTATAAAAAATTGCTTAAAAAGGTGTTTTCCGCTTTGCTTTAAAAATGAAAAAGTGTCTTGAAAGAATTCACCAAAGCCTCTAGATTTATATAGTTCCATAAGTCGATTTAAGTTTTTTGTTTAAAATGTATGGGTAAACCAAATAGTAGTAAGAAATTATAAAAAGGGTAACTAATATAATTCCTACTGATAACCAATTGGGCATAGTATTAGAATATCGAGTGACATAACCTTCTAAAAAACCTGCTGAAAAAGTAAACGGAAATGTACTGATTAAAATCTTTACACCATCTTTTACACCTGTTTTAAAAGAAGTCATTCGTGAGTAAGTTTTTGGAAATAAAATACTGGCTCCTAAAATTAATCCAGCTGCACATTCAATAACAATAGCAAAAATTTCCATAGAACCATGAATCCAAATACCTCTTACGCTTTCCCAAAGCACACCTTTATCATAAAAAAAGTATTGAAAAGACCCAAGCATAATACCATTATGTAGCATATAGTATACAGTGCCAATACCTCCAAGAACTCCAAAGATAAAGGAGCAAATACCAACATAAAGATTGTTTAAGGTAATGCCGATAAAACTTCCCCAATTACTCCCACTTTTATAAACAGCAACAGGATCGCCAGCTTCAATGTTTTCTAAAGTCATGTTTACATAATGGTCTCCAAGTATTAATCTTACAAAGGTGTCGTCGTGTGCTGCAGAAATTGCTCCAATAGCTACAAAAGCAGCAAAAATTAAAAAGGCATAAAGCACATAACGTCTGTATTGGTAAACAATTAGCGGAACTTCAATTTTCCAAAAATGCACAAATCGATTAGTGTCTTCGCGCTTGGTTTTATAAATTTTTTGAAAAGCTTTAGCAGCTAAGTTGTTTAAATAAAGAATTGTTTTACTTTTGGGATAGTAAGTTTGAGCATACGAAAGGTCGTTTACTAAGTGAATATAAAGTGATGCAAGTTCATCAGGATTTTTAAGGGTTTTTCCAAAAATAGCCTTTTCAAAATTGAGCCATTTTTCTTTATTTTGTTTAATAAATGCAACTTCTCTCATAAGCTATCAAATTAAAGTAATAAATGGTAGAGTTACAAATAAACACCACTCAAAATGTAAATATTAATTTCACAGCTGCTAGTGTTGGAGATAGGATATTGGCATACATTATAGATTTAATAATTAAGATAGCCTATATTGTTGTAATTTATCAACTGACATTTAATCTTTTTGAAATTGATGAAATGATTGAAGACATGGATCATTGGTCTCAAATAGCCATTCAAGCATGTTTTTATTTACCTGTTGTTTTATACTCTCTTATTTTTGAAACTATACTTGATGGTCAAACACTTGGAAAACGTATAATGAAAATTAAGGTTGTAAAAATTGACGGTTACCAAGCATCATTAGCCGATTTTATGATTCGTTGGTTTTTTAGGATTGTAGATATTAACATGATGTCTGGTATTGTGGCATTAATCTCTATTGTAACTAGTAAAAAAAGTCAGCGTTTAGGTGATATGACTGCTGGTACATCGGTAATTTCATTAAAGAATAATGTAAATATCAGCCATACTATTCTTGAAGATTTAGAAGACACTTACACGCCAACTTATCCATCGGTTATTAAATTGTCTGATAATGATGCACGTATTATTAAAGACACTTTTATAACTGCCAAAGCAGCCAAAGACTACACAACGCTTATAAAACTGCGTAAGAAAATAATTGAAGTTATAGATATTAAAGAAGTACAGGGTAATGATATTGAATTTATTGACACCATACTTAAAGACTATAACTACTATACACAAAGCATGTAATGTTTTTTCAGGTTATTGACATACTAGGTACTATTGCTTTTGCTATTTCAGGCGTTTTAGTCGCTATGAATAAAAGAATGGATCCATTTGGAGTGCTTATTATAGCATTTGTAACTGCAGTAGGTGGTGGAACTTTAAGAGATACACTTATTGGGCAAACTCCTGTGTCTTGGATGATTAATATGACTTACGTGTATGTTATTTTAGGAGCAACCTTATTTGCTATTCTTTTTAAAAACTATATTAATTATTTAAGAACGTCACTTTTTTTGTTTGATACTATTGGTATTGGACTTTACACTGTGGTTGGAATTGAAAAAGGCTTAACCATTGGTTTGCATCCTATAATTTGTATTGCGCTAGGAACCATGACAGCTTGCTTTGGTGGTGTGATAAGAGATATTTTATGTAACGAAATACCTGTGATTTTTAGAAAAGAAATTTATGCAACAGCTTGTATTTTGGGTGGACTTACTTATTTCTTGCTTAGTGAGTTTTTAACCGATTCTAACTTTGTGTTTGTAATAGCAGGAGTAGTTGTAATCGTTATTCGACTTTTAGCTGTTAAGTTGAAAATAAGCTTACCTAGTTTGTATAAAGATTAGAGATTGCTTTTGATGCTTTTAATAACTGCGTACTTGTAAATCATAATTATTGATATAACTATAGTGGCTATAAAATAAAGTAAACCTACTAAAAGTAGTGTTTGTGCTTCAGTGTTAAAACTAGGAAACTCACTAACTTCAGAAAGTACAGCTAAAATCATATACAAGCTTATAACAATTAAAAGACTTGGTATTGAAATTCCTACTACTTTATTCTTGAAGATGATTTGCAAAATTAAACCAGCTATAAGCGTAATGGCAATATAGTTAAGTGTTAGTCCTGTTGAAAACCAATAAAAAATTACGCTAGCAATTAAAAAGTATTCTGGGATTTCAAGAATTATTTTTTTGAAGTTGTTCATTCTATTTGTTTGGTGGTTGTTAATTGAAACGAAAAATAGACATATTTATTATAAAAAATCCCATTACCTAATACTAAGATAATGGGATTTAATTGTTGTTATATTAATGTTTAGTTTTGCGGTACAGGAAATCCTCTATCGCGCATCAACGCTTCAATTTTAGCATCACGGCCTCTAAATAGTCTATAAGCTTCAGCTGGATCCATAGCGTTTCTAGGAGCAAACAAATACTTCACTAATTTTTCAGCAACTGCTTCATCATAAAAACCACCTGGAGCTTCAGCAAAAGCTTCTGATGCATCACTAGTTAATACATCTGCCCACATGTAACCATAATATGCAGTAGCATAACCTTCACCAGAAAATACGTGTCCAAAGTGAGGTGTTCTATGACGCATTGGTAATTCTTTAGGCATACCAAGTTCGTCTAAAGTTTCACGCTCAAACTTATCAATATCTATATTGGTTGGATCAGCTAAGTGTAATTTCATATCAATTAATGCAGAAGCTAAATATTCCGTCGTACCAAAACCTTGATTAAACGTCGAAGCTTTTTTGATTTTTTCAACCAATTCAGCAGGCATTGGTTTTCCTGTTTCGTGGTGTACCAAGAATTGATTAATCACCTTGTCAGTAGATAACCAACGCTCTAACAATTGCGATTGAAACTCGGTATAATCTCTAACACCACCTTGTAAGGTTGGGTACTTCACATCAGCAGCAAAGAAGTGTAAAGCATGTCCAAACTCATGGAAAAATGTTGTTGCATCATCCCAAGATACTAATACAGCTTCTCCTGGAGCAGGTTTTACAAAGTTAGAGTTGTTAGATGCCAATACATTGGTTTCACCATCAAATGACGTGTAACTTCTGTAAGTAGTTGCCCAAGCACCTGAACGTTTACCTTCACGAGCAAATGGGTCTAAATACCAAAGACCGATATGTTTTCCTGAATCTTTATCAGTAACTTCCCAAACGTTTACATCTTCGTTAAATACAGGAACTGAGCCTTCTTCAACAGGAGTGAATTTGTAATTAAACAATTCTCCAGCTACAAAAAACATTGCTTCGGTTAACTTATCTAATTGAAGGTATTGCTTTACTTCATCGCTATCTAAATCGTATTTCTTTTTACGAACTTTTTCAGCATAGTAGCGGTAGTCCCAAGGTTCAATGGTAATATTGTCGCCATTTTCATTAGCTACAGCTTGCATGTCTGCTACCTCTTCTTTGACTCTTGCTGTTGCTGCTGGCCAAACTTTAAGCATTAAATCCATAGCGTTTTCAGGAGTTTTTGCCATTCGGTCTTGTAATCTCCACTCAGCATAATTGTCATAACCTAAAAGCGCTACACGTTCTTTACGTAGTTTTAAAATCTCAGCAATAATTTGGTTGTTGTCGTATTCGTCACCATTGTCTCCACGCGAGTAGTAGTTTTCCCAAACTTGTTTACGTAACTCTCGGTTGGTAGAGTAGGTAAGGAAAGGATCCATTGACGAACGTGTGTTTGTAATGGCATACTTACCTTCGTGACCTTTATCTGTAGCGATTTTAGCAGCAGATTTTATAAACCCATCTGAAAGCCCACCTAACTGGTCTTTGTTCAGGTAAGTCACATAGTTTTCTTCGTCATGTAAAACATTATTAGAGAATTTGGTGTACAATGACGATAATTCTTTGTTGATTTCAGCGTAACGTGCTTTTTTAGCAGCATCAAGGTTGGCACCATTCATTTCAAACTGCTTGTAAGTTAAATCTACAACACGTTGCTCTTGGTCGCCTAAAGGCGTTTTTTGTGACGCATCATAAACTGCTTTAATACGTTGAAATAATTTTTCGTTTTGCGAAATTTTAGATTGGTAATCTGACAGTTTAGGTGCTAACTCTGCTTGAATTGCTCTAAACTCAGGCGAAGATACATTACTACTAAAAATACCATAGTAACGCGTTACTCGGTCTAACTCTTCAGCAGAACGCTCCATAGCAACTATAGTGTTTTCAAAAGTTGGAGGTTCAGGATTGTTGGCAATAGCTTCAATATCTTTTAAACCTAATTCCATTCCTATTTCCATAGCTTCTTTAATGTCCTCAACCTTCATTTTGTCAAATGCAGGAACGCCTTGGTAAGGACCTGTCCATTCTTGTAGTAAAATATTATCACTCATGGCAACGTCATCATTTTGTTGTTGGCTCTCTTCTTTACAAGCTGTAAAAGAGATTAAAGCACATAAACCCAAAGTTTTAATGTGCGTAGAAAAATTGTGTTTTTTCATTTAGAAAGTAGTTTAGTATTATGCTGCGGAAGGTATTAAAAATCTATAAAACGAAGTCTTAATTATTTTATAATTTCTACCTTTTTAATGTATATATTATGCAATGGCCATTCGGCTTCATCGGTTTCCTGTGCTGCGATTTTATCTACTACGTCCATTCCATTTATCACTTTTCCAAAAATGGTATAGTCACCATCTAAATGATAAGAACCACCAGGTTTTTGAACAATAAAAAACTCATAAGGTGATGCCAATTTGTAAGGATTTTCAATTTCGCTACTTGGCATGCTCACCACACCTCTGTCGTGTCTAAAACCACGTTTGGTATCAGTAGGTAAGAGGTAGCGACCAATGTCTTTTCTTTTGTTCATAACTTCAGGGTCGTCAGTGCTTCCACCTTGTATAATAAAGTTGTTGACTACTCGGTAAAATTGTGTGTCGTCAAAATAGCTTTGTTTGGTAAGAAAGATAAAATTGGCTCTATGGAATTTAGTTTCGTTAAACAATAAGATGTCTATTGTACCAAAATCTGTCGTAATTCGTACTTTGTTTTCTTTGTTGTGCTTTTCATACTCCAAGAAAAACTCCATAGCATTCTCATCGGTTAGATAAGGAAATTCTCTTTCTGGCTCAACAATAGTATCAGTTTTTGGAGGTTCTTTTTTGGTTTCTGTTATATCTGTTGAAGGTATTGTATTATTTTTTTTAGAAGATTTTTTATCTTCACAGTTCGTTAAGGCAAAACAAAGGCAAACCAATAAAAGAATTCTCATAATGAATTTTAATGCGTTTTTAGATTCTGTTTCAAAAATAAAAAATCTACCACTACCAGGAGAGGCTTCACAAATTAAAATGTCGCCTCCTTATCGTTTGGAGCTTATGGCAAAGCAAAAAGAAGCCATGAAAAACTCCAAGCACGCTGGTGTTATGGCATTATTTTATCCTGATACCAAGCAAAACGCAAAACTGCTGTTAATTTTAAGAAAAACCTACAAAGGTGTACATTCGGCTCAAGTGGGTTTTCCTGGAGGCAAGTTTGAAAAAGACGATGCGTCATTAGAATTTACTGCTTTAAGAGAAACACGAGAAGAGGTTGGTGTATTGGAACAGAGCATAAAAGTATTGCGAGCGTTAACGCCAATGTATATACCACCAAGCAACTTTACTGTGTTTCCGTTTTTTGGAATCACTACCACAATGCCTAGTTTTATAAAACAAGAAGAAGAGGTTGAGGATTTAATAGAAGTTGAGCTGTCTCATTTTTTAGATGATAGTACAATGATTAAAACTTCTGTACCAACATCTTACAAAGTAAATGTTGAAGTTCCTGCCTATAAATTGAACAATCATATTGTTTGGGGAGCCACTGCAATGATGCTTAGCGAGTTAAAAGACTTGTTAAAACAAGTGTTATAAAATAACAGTTTTCTTACATTTGTAGCTTACTAACTAATAAAAATCTATGGGATTATTTAAAAAAAATCCTTTCGGACATATTCTTTTTTTGAAAAAATGGCTCATTAGAATCTTAGGCGCAATGACTCACAGACGCTTTAGAGGTTTTAATGAACTTAAAATTGAAGGCTCTGAGGTTATCAAGAATCTTCCTGATGCCAATGTGTTGTTTATTTCTAATCACCAAACCTATTTTGCAGATGTTGTGGCTATGTTTCACGTGTTCAATGCGAGTTTAAGTGGAAGAATAGACAATATTAAAAATGTAGGTTATTTGTGGAATCCTAAGCTGAACATTTACTATGTTGCTGCTAAAGAAACCATGAAATCTGGTTTGTTGCCAAAAATTTTGGCGTATGTAGGTTCAGTAAGTATTGAGCGCACATGGAGAGCAGAAGGACAAGATGTTAACCGACAGGTTAAAATGAGCGATATTTCTAATATTGGAAAAGCCTTAGACGATGGTTGGGTTGTTACTTTTCCGCAAGGAACCACAACGCCTTTTAAACCTATTAGAAAAGGAACAGCGCACATTATTAAAAAATACAAACCTGTTGTTGTGCCTATTGTAATTGATGGTTTTAGACGCTCTTTTGATAAAAAAGGATTGCGTATTAAAAAGAAAAACATCTTACAAAGCATGGAAATAAAAGCGCCTTTGGAGATTGATTACGATAACGAAAGTATTGCTGAAATTGTTGAAAAAATAGAATACGCTATTGAGCAACATCCTTCGTTTTTAAAGGTGATTTCACAAGAGGAACTACAAGCGCAAGAAGAACTCAACAAACTACGTGAGTGGTAAAACTAATTTAAGACTGTATTGCACTTGATTTGCTAATGCGGAATTCAACTCAAACATAAATTATGAGAATCTGAAACGAGCTCAGATTGACAATTCACATTTTAATAACCACTATACTTCCAGCTTTTTAAGCTCTCTGTAGTTGTTGTTAAGACGTTTGAGTAAAATACCATAAATAAGCCAGTAAAACCCAAGTAGCACTAGTATTGCACCACCTAGAGTAACTATGGTTAGTCCTATAATTTTAGCGTAGAATGTAAAGGCTTCACCATTTGCCGAAGCTAGCTCTACCTTAGAGATAACATCTTCGTTTTGGCTAAATTCAATATACAACGCTATAACTGCTGAGGCAATCATAAAAATAAGGTTAAAAGCTACATATTGCTTTACAGTACGTCTGGTTTTTAGGATGTTTTCCATAAGTACTTTTGCGCTGTCAGTTACAGAAATTCTGCGGTAGTTTCTATAGAATAGATAAAAGAAATACGCCAAAACCACATACCCTAAAATAGCAAATGGTATGAGTAAAAAGTCGCTTTCTAACTCGTCAAAATGTTTAGCGTTCTTATTGTCTTTTAACAAGAAACTTATTCCTGTCCAAAATGCAAATTCTAAAAGACTGATAATAAAAATCCACTTGACAATAGATGATGATTTTTTTAATATCATTTTATAAATCTCATTGTAAGTCAACTTTGGGTAGTTGTCTTCTCCCTTTTTCCAGTCTTTCTTTAATAATTCTAACTCATCCATAAGCTTACGGATTTAATATTGTTTTTAGTTTTGTTTTCACTCTGTTCATCTTCACTCTTGCATTTACCTCAGTAATTCCCAGAGTTTCACTTATTTCACTGTAATTTTTATCTTCTAAGTATAAAAACACCAGTGCCTTTTCAATGTCGTTTAATTGGTGGACTGCTTTGTACAATAGCTTTAGTTGTTGCTCTTCGGTGTCGTCGTATTCTTCCGATTTTATTTTAAACTGAATACTCTCAAACTCCTGTGTTTGTATGGAGCGTTTAGATTTTCGGTACAACGTTATTGCTGTATTTAAGCCAACTCTATACATCCATGTGCTAAATTTAGAGTCGCCTCTAAACTTAGGATAGGCTTTCCATAATTGTATAGTTATTTCTTGAAACAAATCATTGTGCGCCTCTTGATTATTGGTATATAATCTGCAGACTTTGTGTACAATGTTCTGATGCTTTTCAAGCTGTTCTACAAAACTATGTTCAAGTTGTTTGTCCAAATTTCAATCAGTTAGTTGACTATATGTAGCTATAAAAGGTGAGTTGTTACACTAGTTTAAAATTTTTTGTTTTTTAGTAAGCCTAACACTATGAAATACTGTGCCAAAGCATACGTTAGCATAATACTGATGTTCGATAATGGTAAGGGTTTGTAAAACTTATTGAGTGCCAAAATGCTATCAGAAAGCATAAACAGCAATGCGCCTAAAAATACTAGCGAATAGCTTAATGGTAGCACTTTACCTTGTCTTAAAAACGCAGTTATAGCCATAGTTAAAATTACTAGCATATAAACCGTTACTGGATACAGCATGTCTCCAAGACCATCAAACATTATATAAAACAGTATTGCAGCATACAGCAAAGCTATAAGTGTAAATACATAAGGGTTTTTGTTTGGGTTTTTATGTTTTAAAAATACTATGATGTACATAATATGAGCCAGTAAAAAAGCGATAAGCCCAAACATAAAATAACCTTCTGATTTGTGCACAAACATTAACAACACATCACCAAGCAAGGAAAACAGTAAGGCAAATAAGGTAAGTAGCTTTAAGGTTTTATTGAGGTGATTACTGCTTGTTAAAAAATAGGCGATAAGCGACACCAAAATAGCAGGCTTGGTAATATAATGCAACCCATTTAGGCTTTCAATACTACTGCAAATAAGCTCTGCAATAACAATGATAAAAAATAAGATACTAAAGCCTTGTTCTTTTTTTGTAAGCATAATAGATAATTAATGCTTAAAGGTACTAAATTGAATATGGAAATAAGAATAGGTTGATTTGGAATGTTTGAAAGAAAACTAGAATTAGTAAATTAATTATTAAGCGTATTGCTAATAGTTACTATTTATTTAAGAGTTTTTCAGTTCTATTCATTTTTGGGTGCTCTTTTATGAATTTAATCAAAACTGAATCGGTTAATTCAATCTTTTCAAATTCATTTGAGTCAGTTATTGACAAATTTGACTTATAAGTTTTACCATCATATTTAAAGTTTGTTGTTAGCCATGGCGGACTTTTTGCGCCATATTCTTTTTTTACAACGATACCTTTAATGTAAATTCCTTCTTTATCAATTCGATTTTGTATTCTGTTGGTATTCAAAAAAATAATTAAAAATAAAAATGCGAAAATGCCAAAAGAAATATTGATAATTAGTTTCCTCTTGATTTTCGGTCGTATCTCAGTCATAATTCCGAATACTATGGAAGTTAGAGCAAAATGACAAAGTCCAGTTAAAACAAAAAATTCGATATTATATAATTCCTTGTACCAAAATAAATAAATAGCTATTTCCAAACTAACTATTATAATTCCTGATATGATTAAGAATTTTTTCAATTCATTAGGTATTGATTGGGACAATTATCCACAACAGCTATGGTTGTGAGTAGTTACAGGATTTTTAGAAATGTGAAAAACCAAGCAATTATTTATAGCCATTGTTGTGCTTAGTTTTTTTTCTTAATATATTCTTTCGATGCTTTTTCAATCCAATTGTCATTACTCCAAGTAAATTCAGATTTTA
>NZ_JAOQHY010000030.1:0-746 GCF_025548475.1 Gaetbulibacter sp. NE
AACCTGTATTTTTAAAAATTTGTGAATAAATTCACTATTTTTAAAATCCAAAACCACACTACGCATAGCGCAGCGTTGGCTACAATATAAAAACAGAGCGCAAATTGACTTTCGGAATAGCACAATATACGAACTTGACTCAAGAACAAAATAATTGGATTAATGACTTATCTGTTGAGTTAAAAACGTTTTTTGAAAATCGGAATTATGGTGAAGACCTAAACCAACTATATTTCGGACTAATAACTGTGAAACCTGAATTTGACCAGTTTTTCAAAAAGAAAAGACCTAGATATCGACCAGGTGAAAGAACTTCATATGTGGACGGAATTGAAATAAAATCAAATAATTGCGTGGAAATTGATTGTAAAATTGAATTTAGCCAAGTTTCGAATTTAAAAAAGGACGAACTAATTGAAAAAGTGTGTAATGAAATACTGACTGAATCTGATAGCCTAACTCGATTATCAAAACTCAAAAAATTTGACTTTGAATCTTATATGTCTGATTTAAAAAATTATCTGATTGACAAAAAGTATACTAAATAAAAATACTGTAGCCAACAATGGCTATAATTCATTGCGGTTGAATTCCTTATCGGAATTCAACGCAAATTTGCTGTCTTTCGGCTACGGCGGAAAGAATCCTGCGGATTTTTCCGCAACGAAATCATAGCCGAGACCGTTCAAGCACATTCGGCTAAAGCCGACCAATGTTGCTACATTGCTTCGCAATTCTCGCCCCAT
>NZ_JAOQHY010000031.1:0-721 GCF_025548475.1 Gaetbulibacter sp. NE
TTAAAAGAGGTACTCCCTTTGTAAATATAGCAGCAGTAAATTTCTAAAAAAAACTTGTTTTTTACCTTGGAATACGTGTATGGCTTGTTGCGGGAAATCCGCGAGGATTTTCCGCCGTAACCGAAAGATAGCAAATTGCAATGAATTCCGATTAGGAATTCAGCCACAATGAGCTATACACGTTGTTGGCATTTCGTTGTTTTTATTCAGACTATTAATTATTTGATTCAATTCCGTTTTTTATTTTTCTAGCGTTTGAGTGAATTCGGTCAGCGATTTATTCCGTAAACTTTTTCAATTCCGATTGAGTAAGCAATTCTGCAACTTGCTAAATTCCGCATATTATTCGGTTTTTAAATTTAATTTCCGATTCCACAATCTCTATTTTCCAAATAATATAATTACACTCTTTTAGATTTAAAGAATAAAATTATACCAATTAACAACAATATTATTCCAATTATGAAAAGTAAAAAAGCGATTACAGGTATGCATCCGTGTCTACAAGCCACAGTATTAACAATGTAATTGAGACGAAATATTGAACTTATAATAAAAAGTATCGAAATTATTATATAAAC
Organism: Gaetbulibacter sp. NE; assembly: GCF_025548475.1. Taxonomy (NCBI): domain Bacteria; kingdom Pseudomonadati; phylum Bacteroidota; class Flavobacteriia; order Flavobacteriales; family Flavobacteriaceae; genus Gaetbulibacter; species Gaetbulibacter sp. NE. The sequence goes on from NZ_JAOQHY010000031.1 coordinate 582, forward strand.
AAAGTGCTTTTTCATAGAATAAGTCAAATAGATTGTTGATGTTTTAAGTGTTTTTACCAATGAATGCTAACGCTGCGCTATGCGTAGTGTGGTTTTGGATTTTAAAAATAGTGAATTTATTCACAAATTTTTAAAAATAC
>NZ_JAOQHY010000032.1:0-644 GCF_025548475.1 Gaetbulibacter sp. NE
ATGTCATCACATAACTCTAGGTTATCTGGATCTGTACTTGGAGTTGGGTTTGGTAATACTCTAATGGTTAACGTTGTATAATCCACACAGCCTGTATCGGTATCGGTAACAACTACATATAGTGTTTGTGGGTTGGCTGGTGCGCCATTAACCGATGTATTGGTATAGGCTGTAGCGTCTACTGCGTTGGTTCCTGACTGTGCATCGGCATTGGTTTCATAATAGCTTACACTCCAGCTTGCTTCTCCTCCTGTAATTTCACTGTCCTTTACGGTAAGATCAAATACTGTAATCTCATCGGCCACTTCATCATCACACAACTCTAATGGTGTTGGTTGTATTGCTGTTGGTGGAAGCTCCACACGTATTTCAAACTCTCCTGTAGTTACACAGCCATTGGCTACACTTACTAAGCGTATGTAAATGGTCTGTGGATTGATTTGGTTACTATAGTTAGTCGTGTTAGCTATTGGGTTGTTTCCTGAGTCTGCATCTGCCTGTGTTAAATGGTAGGTCAGTACAAAATCTGCTGGGTCTTGGGTACCTAATATCTCTGCTGCTTTGGTGGTTAAATCAAACTGCGCAATCTCATCGGTATTGGTATCACAGATAACATAATCGTCTATGTTTGTTGGAACTACTGG
>NZ_JAOQHY010000033.1:0-644 GCF_025548475.1 Gaetbulibacter sp. NE
ATGTCATCACATAACTCTAGGTTATCTGGATCTGTACTTGGAGTTGGGTTTGGTAATACTCTAATGGTTAACGTTGTGTAATCCACACAGCCTGTATCGGTATCGGTAACAACTACATATAGTGTTTGTGGGTTAGCTGGTGCGCCATTAACTGATGTATTGGTATAGGCTGTAGCGTCTACTGCGTTGGTTCCTGACTGTGCATCGGCATTGGTTTCATAATAGCTTATACTCCAGCTTGCTTCTCCTCCTGTAATTTCACTGTCCTTAACTGTAAGGTCAAATACCGTAATCTCATCGGCCACTTCATCATCACACAACTCCAATGGTGTTGGTTGGATTGCTGTTGGTGGAAGTTCCACACGTATTTCAAACTCTCCTGTAGTTACACAGCCATTGGCTACACTTACCAAACGTATGTAAATGGTCTGTGGGTTGATTTGGTTACTATAGTTGGTCGTGTTAGCTATTGGGTTGTTTCCTGAGTCGGCATCTGCCTGTGTTAAATGGTAGGTCAGCACAAAATCTGCTGGGTCTTGGGTACCTAATATCTCTGCTGCTTTGGTTGTTAAATCAAACTGCGCAATCTCATCGGTATTGGTATCACAGATAACATAATCGTCTATGTTTGTTGGAACTACTGG
>NZ_JAOQHY010000034.1:0-641 GCF_025548475.1 Gaetbulibacter sp. NE
GCAGCTGGTGCTGGTAATACAGTTACTGTTTTTGTAGCTGTAATTTCTCTTTGACAATCGTCAACATATGTCCAAGTTACTTGTAACTCTCCACCACATTCTGTATAGCTTCCACTTAACTCACCTTCTACTTCTCCTGAAATAGAACAAGCTTTAGTTTCTGCATTGTTGTTGTATGATAAATACCCAGCTGTATAAGTTGCAGCTTCATCACAAGTGATTTCTTCATCTGTTACTGACTCGAAAGATGCCATTGGTGCTGGCTCAACTGTTACTGTTTTACTTGTTGTTATCTCTCTTTGACAGTCATCAACATATGTCCAAGTTACCAATAACTCTCCACCACACTCTGTATAGCTTCCTGTAATTACTCCTTCTACTTTTCCTGAAATGTAGCATGACTTTGTTTCTGCTCCATTATTATAGGTTAAGAATCCAGCTGAGTAAGATCCTGCTTCATCACAAGAAATTACTTCATCTTCTACTGGTGCAAATTCTGCAACTGGTGCTGGTAATACTGTTATTGTTTTACTAGCTGTGATTTGACGATTACAATCATCAGTATATGTCCAAGTTGCTATTAACTCTCCACCACATTCTGTGTAGCTTCCTGTAATTACTCCTTTTACTTTTCCTGAAAT
>NZ_JAOQHY010000035.1:0-578 GCF_025548475.1 Gaetbulibacter sp. NE
TTGGTTTGATTAATATATGGTACGGTTATCGCATTGATTCCTGCTTCGGCATCTGCCTGTGTTTCGTAATAGCTTACCTCTACATTAACCTGTCCATTGATGATTTCTGCATCTTTGGTCGTAAGGTCAAATGTTTCTTGCTCGTCGCCTGGGTTGTTATAGTCACACAACTCGTATGGTGTTATCGCACCTATGGTTGGTAATGGGTTTACCAATAGGGTAAGCTCTACTGTGTCATGGCAGCCTGAAGTGTCATCTTCCAAACGCACATAAACGGTTTGGGTGTTTGGTACAATATTGTTGTATGGACTTGATAGGTCATTGACACCATTGTCTGCATCAGACTGGGTCTCATGGTAGGTCACTGTCATTCCTGTTTGTCCACCTAATACTTCTGCGTCTTTTAATGTTAAGGTAAAGCTTGCAAAACCATCGTTATCATCATCGCAGACTTCCAATGGTGTTGGTGCTACTGCTACTGGTAGTGGGTTAACCACTAGCTCTAATGTCGTAGTATTATAGCATCCTGTTGTTGCATCTTCTAAACGCACATATACCGTTTGCGTGTTGATGACAAT
>NZ_JAOQHY010000036.1:0-578 GCF_025548475.1 Gaetbulibacter sp. NE
TTGGTTTGATTAATATATGGTACGGTTATCGCATTGATTCCTGCTTCGGCATCTGCCTGTGTTTCGTAATAGCTTACTGCTACATTAACCTGTCCATTGATGATTTCTGCATCTTTGGTCGTAAGATCAAATGTTTCTTGCTCGTCGCCTGGGTTGTTATAGTCACACAACTCGTATGGTGTTATCGCTCCTATGGCTGGTAATGGGTTTACCAATAGGGTAAGCTCTACTGTATCATGGCAGCCTGAAGCGTCATCTTCCAAACGCACATAAACGGTTTGAGTGTTTGGTACAATATTGTTGTATGGACTTGATAGGGCATTGACACCATTGTCTGCATCAGACTGGGTCTCATGGTAGGTCACTGTCATTCCTGTTTGACCACCTAATACTTCTGCGTCTTTTAATGTTAAGGTAAAGCTTGCAAAACCATCATTATCATCATCGCAGACTTCCAATGGTGTTGGCGCTACTGCTACTGGTAGTGGGTTAACCACTAGTTCTAATGTCGTAGTATTATAGCATCCTGTTGTTGCATCTTCTAAACGCACATATACCGTTTGCGTGTTGATGACAAT
>NZ_JAOQHY010000037.1:0-446 GCF_025548475.1 Gaetbulibacter sp. NE
TTAGTTTTTTTTCTTAATATATTCTTTCGATGCTTTTTCAATCCAATTGTCATTACTCCAAGTAAATTCAGATTTTAATGATTTAGAACCGTTCTTGAGTGCAAATTCAATTAGCAAATAACTTCTAGTTCTGTGTTTAGAAATTTGTTCTTTCAGATTTTTATATTGTTTTATAAAAAAAGGATAGAATTCAGTCAAAACTTCAATCCAAAATTCTATAGAATCTTCGGAACTCCAAGCATTTTTAGCGAATTCTTGAATCATATTAGATTCAGGTTTTAAATCCTCGAATATTGAGCTTAATTCATACTGATAACCGTCTTTTATATTGATTAAGTTTACCTCAATCGCTCCATATTCACATAAGAAAACAACATTCCAATCATTACTCGAAAAGCGCACATAATAATCATTCTTAATTTCAGATAACGACAATTTATTATCAT
>NZ_JAOQHY010000038.1:0-296 GCF_025548475.1 Gaetbulibacter sp. NE
AAAGCTTCGAGAACAGGAGCTTTGCGACGCGAAGTTTTGGGTGCGGTTCGCTGCAAGCGAAATGCCTACCGACAGTAGAGGACTTTTTGGTTCACCTGCCTTGAGCTTGTCGAAAGGTTGTGCTTAAAAATGAACAAGCACACACCACTACAAAACCAAACACCATTCCTGCAACGCAGGAAAACGCTGTCGTAAGCATAGCGCACAAAAGCTTCGAATTCAGGAGCTTTGCGACGCGAAGTTTTGGGTGCGGTTCGCTGCAAGCGAAATGCCTACCGACAGTAAAGGACTTTTTG
>NZ_JAOQHY010000039.1:0-283 GCF_025548475.1 Gaetbulibacter sp. NE
CATAGGTCGTCGCGGTCTGCGGCTTGATCGAAAAGAACGGGATGTTCGGCAGGGACGGATTGAGGAAATTCGGGCTGACGCTCTCGCCGAAGCTCGGTACCTCCGCGCTGCGCGAGACGTTGCCGAACACCTGCCAGCTCGGATCGACCTGCCAGAGCAGGCCGGTCTTGGGGCTCCACAGGCTGAAACTGCTGCGGCCGTTGAGGTCGCCATTGGTCGAGAAGTTGACGTGCTGGTCGCGCACCGCGAACAGGTATTGCGTACCGGCGACGAAGGCGACGTT